>CAILUB010000369.1 GCA_903837305.1 uncultured Cytophagaceae bacterium | reverse complement strand
ATCTGCCTAAGAAAGTAAAAAGGCTCCGAGTACGGAGCCTTTTTTATTGAATTTCAGCGAGAGAAACGACGGGGTTTAAATCTAATTTTCGTCCCTCCTCTAAAAGTAAATCCCAGCCAGAGGCGAGATCATTTCGGATGGTTCCTTCCAGAACAGCTTCTCGCATGGCAATTTTTATTAAACCAATTTCGCGGCCTGGACCAATATCAAAGACTTGCATGATGATTTCACCAGAGAAAACAGGCTGAAAATTTCGAAGCGAATCGCTTTCCTCCACCTCTTTTAGTTTTTGCTCAACAATATCAAAATTACGGAGGTAGCGTTTTACCTTATCGCCATTTTTCGAGGTAATGTCAGCTCGACACAATGTCATCAACGCTTCTAATTCCTCACCTGCTTCGAATAAAAGACGACGCAAGGCGGAAGCAGTAATTTCTTCTTTCGATAAGGCAATGGGACGCAGATGTAGGCGAACAAGCTTTTGGACTAGCTTCATCTTCTCGTTTAGCGGCAATTTTAGCCGTTTGAAAATGTTCGGCACTTGGCGCGCGCCCATGTCCTCGTGTCCGTGAAAAGTCCAACCTTTGCCTTGCGCGAAACGTTTGGTCTGCGGTTTGGCAATGTCATGCAAAATGGCTGCCCAGCGCCACCAAAGGTCATCCGTATTTTCTGCAATGTTATCTAGTACCTGCAAGGTATGGTAGAAATTATCTTTGTGCCCCTTGCCATCCTCCGTGTCCACGCCTTTCAGCTTCATGAACTCAGGGAAAATGATCGGGAGAATTTCACATGCATCTAGTAAAAGGAATCCGTAAGAAGGTTTTTTGCAGAGAATCATCTTATTCAATTCATCTGAAATGCGCTCCATCGAGATGATTTCCAATCGGTCTTTTTCTGTTTTCAGAGCTTCGAAAGTCTCTGGAAATATATCAAACCCTAATTGAGCAGCGAATCGAACCGCACGCATCATCCGAAGTGGGTCGTCTGAAAAAGTAATGTCGGGGGCTAAAGGAGTGCGAATGATTTTCGCCTTTAAATCTTCGAGGCCATTAAATGGATCTAATAGTTTACCCCAATTCGCTTTATTCAACTGAACTGCCATCGCGTTGATGGTGAAATCACGGCGGTTTTGGTCGTCCACTAAAGTACCCTCTTCCACCACTGGTTTTCGCGAATCCCGATTATACGATTCTTTTCTAGCACCCACAAATTCTAGATCCCAGTCATCGACTTTGATCATCGCGGTGCCAAAGTTCTTAAAAACAGACACCGCGTGTTCAGGTAAATCAAATTCCTTCGCTACTTCGAGTGCTAAATCGATGCCAGAACCAATGCAAACCACATCGATATCCTTGCAATCGCGCCCTAAAATCGCATCGCGGACATAGCCTCCTATGACATAACTGTCCACCCCCAAACGATCAGCTGCAAGGCCAATTTTGGAAAATATCGGATCTGCTACAATCTCCTTCCCTTCTTTCATCTATCCTCTGATTAACTTATAGTCGCCATGAAGGCCTAATTGCACAATTTTACTCGCTTTTTTCGCGGTTCCTTCTCCCATTGGATTTTTTAAAATTCCGTCCACTCCTAAAACAATAGAAGGCGCAATTCCAGAAAAATTTAAAGGGGAAGGCTCCCCAGAAAGGTTTGCGGAAGTAGAAACAATTGCTCGTTGATAGCGGTAAATTAATCCCTTACAAAACTCATCTTTCACCAAACGAATGGCAATACTACCATCTGGCCCCAATAAAGAGGGTGAAACATTTTTTCCTTTGGGATAAATAATCGTCAAAGGATCCTCCGCAAATTCCACTAAATCCCAAGCGAGATCAGGCACCTGTTCCACGTATTCGCTCAATTGCTCGATTTTAGCAATCAAGACAATCAATCCTTTAGATGCAGGTCTATTTTTTAACTCTAAAATCTTCTCAATGGCCTGCTCGTTTCGAACATCACAGCCTAAACCCCAAATCGTGTCGCTGGGATACAGCAGCACGCCTCCCGATTTTAAAGTTTGAATTGCCTCGTGGTACATATTTTGCATAATTAGGGCAAAGGTAAGATTAATTTATTCATTTCTGAGCATTAGAAGCAATGTTTAGACCGAATTTAGCTACCTTTACAGATTGAAAAATTACAGCCATTTAGATGTCAAACATTCAGCAAACATTACAGCTAGAACTAGCAAAAGGATTAAAAGCCCTCTTTCAATTCGACGTATCAGAAATCGTATTACAAGAGACGAAAAAGGAGTTTGAAGGCGCTTATACCTTAGTTGTTTTCCCTTATACAAAGCAAGCAGGAAAAGCTCCAGCTGCCATTGCAACTGACTTAGGGGAGTATTTGATGACAAATTGTACGATCGTAAAGGCTTTTCAAGTCGTTCAAGGATTTTTAAATATATCGATTCACGATTCTGCTTGGTTAGACTTATTAGCCAACGTTGCTTCGGATAAAAATCCCTTTCAAATTGAATCAAAAGGGGAAAAAGTACTCATCGAATATTCCTCTCCTAACACAAATAAACCCCTTCATTTAGGCCATTTACGCAATAACTTTTTAGGTTTTTCTGTGGCACAAATCTTAGCAGCGGGTGGCTATGACGTGGTTAAAACAAATTTAGTAAATGACCGCGGCATACATATCTGTAAGTCGATGCTAGCTTACCAGCTTTTTGGCAATAATGAAACTCCTGAAACATCTGGATTAAAAGGCGATCATTTAGTGGGCAAATATTACGTTGCTTTCGATGTAGCTTATAAAGAGGAAATTGCAGCGTTAAAAGCGAGCGGTTTAGACGAAGAACAAGCTAAAAAACAAGCTCCTATTCTATTAAAAGCACAAGAAATGCTGTTGAAATGGGAACAAGGTGACGAAGAGGTAATGAACCTTTGGAATACGATGAACGCTTGGGTTTTCGCTGGTTTTGAGAAGTCTTACCACACCATGGGCGTGTCCTTCGATAAAATTTACCGCGAGTCGAATACCTATTTATTAGGTAAGCAAATCGTTGATGAGGGCCTAGCATCGGGTGTATTTTTCCAAAAGCCAGACGGATCTGTTTGGATTAATTTAGAGGCAGAAGGTCTAGATGAAAAATTGGTTTTACGCAAAGACGGAACCTCCGTTTATATCACCCAAGATATGGGAACGGCTCAATTGAAATACGAAGATTTCAAAACGAATCAATCGGTATATGTAGTTGGAAACGAACAGGATTACCACTTTGAAGTTCTTTTCCATATATTAAAAAAATTAAACAAGCCTTATTCAAACGGCAATTTTCACCTTTCTTACGGAATGGTTGACTTACCTAGTGGTAAGATGAAATCCCGCGAAGGAACCGTGGTAGATGCGGATGATTTGATGGCAGAAATGATTCAAACAGCTAAAGATCGCACCTTAGAATTAGGTAAAATCGATGGCTTTACGGAAGAAGAATCAAACGAATTATTCCACAATTTAGGATTAGGCGCCTTGAAGTATTTCTTATTAAAAGTAGAGCCGAAAAAACGGATGTTGTTTAATCCGGAGGAATCCATCGACTTCCAAGGAAATACAGGGCCATTTATCCAATATACGCACGCCCGCATTTGTTCCATTTTACTTAAAGGGGGCGAGATTACGACTATTTCTTCTGAATCCGAATTAGCTGAATCTGAACAAGAATTAATCTATTTATTAGGCGAATACAAAGCGACTATCGCGCAAGCTGCAGCTAATTTTGCACCTTCTGTGATCGCCAATTATGCCTATGATTTAGCCAAAACATTTAATAAATTTTACAACGAGCAAACTATTCTATCAGAGGAAAATGAGGTAAAAAGAAACATTCGTCTTACCTTAGCTGAGCTGACAGGTAAAACAATTCAGCATGCCACCTCGTTATTAGGTATAGTTTCACCTAATCGAATGTAATTTGAAACGTAAATACCTTTACCTCACCCTTTTAATAATCATCATTATGATCGCAAGTTTTATGAAAATCGGATCGTTATTAACGGCTTTGGCCCTCCCATTCACCCAAAAAACCGTCTTAAACAGACCAGAAAAAATGGAAATTTCCGCAGCTTCGACGAACTTCCATTCCTTCAAAATGAAAGGAATCGATGGAAAAGAGATTGATTTCTCTCAATTCAAAGGAAAGAAAATTATCGTATTGAATACCGCTTCTAAATGCGGGTATACTCCTCAATATGCAGACTGGGAGAAATTCCACAAGGAAAACAAAGACGTTGTTATTTTAGGTTTTCCAGCCAATGAATTTGGTGGACAAGAACCAGGCTCAAACGCAGATATCGCCTCTTTCTGTACCTTAAACTATGGTGTTTCCTTCCAAATGATGGAAAAAGTCGTAGTTAAAGGATCCGGAAAATGTGATCTTTATCAATGGCTTTCAGACAAGTCGAAAAATGGTTGGAACGAGAAAGAGCCGAGCTGGAACTTCTGCAAATACGTAATCAACGAGAAAGGCGAATTGCAAAACTTCTTTGCTTCAGGCATCAAGCCAAGCAGTCCAGAATTTTTAGCGGCCATAGGAAAATAATATGAATAGATGGTTGGATGCGGCAAGGCCAAGAACCTTACCGTTGGCGGTTGGCAGTATTTTATTAGGTAATTTCTTGGCCTACGCCACGGGAAAATTTGATTTGATCATTGCGATACTTGCCACCTTAACCACCCTATTATTACAAATACTTTCCAACTTTGCGAATGACTTAGGCGACTTCTCTAATGGAGTGGATAATGCAGATCGCAAAGTGGCTTTAAGAGCCGTTCAAACAGGAAAAATTAGTCAACAAGAGATGAGAACTGCTGTTATGTGGACAGCAGTTCTTTCTTTTTTTTCAGGTATCTCCTTATTATTTTTCGGACTTAAAAATGCTCCACTCGAAGTATGGGCCACATTTTTAGCCCTAGGAGTCGCTGCCATTGCCGCAGCGGTTGCCTATACGGTGGGAAAAAGACCGTACGGCTATATGGGTTTAGGGGACGTTTCGGTATTCCTATTTTTTGGCCTAATTGGAACGGTAGGGACCTATTATTTACAGACTTATAGCTTAGATTTAGCCATTTTCTTGCCTGCTTCAGGTTGCGGATTCTTGTCAGTGGCTGTTTTGAATTTGAATAATTTACGAGATATCGACAATGATATTAAAACGGGGAAAAACTCGATTCCCGTGAGAATAGGCAAAAGCTTTGGATTTTATTACCAAAAAGCCCTCTATATTTTTGCCATTGCCTGCTTTTATGCCTATCCTTTTGTAGCTGGGATCAAAATAGGCATCAATCAACAAATACTTATCGTAGGTATCTATCCCATTATTCAACTTTTCCGCGAACTACACTCAGAGATGAACTCAGAGCAAATAGATCCTTATTTGAAAAAGACTGCATTAAGGACGCTGTTTTTAATCATCGTTTTTGGGTTGATACAAATTTTAACAAGCCAGTAATTTCGCTTATTTTTACGAAAAATAAGTTTCTATGAAATTCAAAGTGGTCATTTTGGCCTTCGCCTTATTGGCTTGCCTTTTCTCGTTATCAGCACAAACAACAGAGATCAATTATTTAGAAATTGGTTTAAACCAAAACAAATCCGGTAATTACGCAGATGCCTTGCGCAATTTTAGTTTAGAAATTGAGAAAACTGCAGCTAATC
The DNA here is from genome assembly GCA_903837305.1 of uncultured Cytophagaceae bacterium. Lineage (GTDB taxonomy): Bacteria > Bacteroidota > Bacteroidia > Cytophagales > Spirosomataceae > Aquirufa. The sequence goes on along the minus strand of CAILUB010000369.1, from coordinate 10,267 downwards.
CAAACTCCATAGCTTTTTATAACCGGGGTTTTGCGAAATACAATTTAAAGGATTTCCAAGGGGCTATTTTGGACTTCAACAAAGCACTAGAATTAAAGCCTAACTACTTTGAGGCCTTTATTGCCCGTGGCCAAAGTTATAGCAAGCAAGATAACCACCCATTAGCAATTCAGGATTATAACGAAGCGATTCGATTAAATCCATTGGAAGGAACAGCTTATTTGAGCAGAGGTATTTCCAAAAACAAATTAGAAAATTACAGAAGTGCCATCACCGATTTCAATAAATCTCTCGAATTATTACCCGATTACGCACCCACTTTAGCCGTAAGAGCCGATAGCAAATCTAAGTTAGGAGACTATATAGGAAGTATTGAAGACTATAACAAAGCGATTGAAATCACTCCTAAACGCACAAATTACCTTTCTGGACGTGCTTTTGCGAAGATGAAAATGGCAGATTTTAAAGGGGCCTTAGCCGATTTTACCGAAGTATTAAAATTAAGTCCAGAGAAAGCAGACGAATGGTATTATTCTGGCCTCTGTAAAGTACAGTTAGAGAATTTCAGAGGTGAAAATGGAGAGAAAGGTGCCTTAGAAGATTTCAATAAAGCCCTAGAATTAGATCCAGAGAAAATCGAAGCGATGTATGGAAGAGGTTTTGTAAAGGCTAAATTAGGTGATCAGCGCGCCGCCATGGAGGATTTTACAAAAGCAATTGAGTTTGGTAATAATGAAAACGCTAAAATTCTATATACCGCCAAACTAGGTAAAATCCAACTAGATGAAATCCGAAATGGCTTGGTAGATCGCACCAAAATGCGCGATATGAGTGCTGGTAGAGCGGAGGTATTTTTCCATAGAGGTTTAGCTAAAGCGAAATCCGGCGACCCGAAAAGTGCCATTGAAGATTATAACCGCTCCATTTCATTCCTGCCCACTTATGCAGATGCTTATTTCCAACGCGGAGTTGCTAAATCAAGCCTAGGAGATCAACGCAATGCCATTCAAGATTGCAACAATGCCATCGAATTGAATAACAAATTTGCCGAAGCCTATTTCATTCGCGGCATCATCAAACTTGCCTTGAATGATACCTCTGGCTGCTTAGATTTAAGTAAAGCTGGCGAGCTGGGATACGCAGGAGCTTATAATGTGATTCGCGATTATTGCAATTAAAAAAAGGCCTTCCATTCAGAAGGCTTTTTTTTTAATCAAATCGTAAATGTTTAACTGACTCTCCTGAATTCGCTAATTCCTCGAGGGAATCGATACCGATTTGGAGGTGTTTATCAACAAAGTTAGCCGTTACCTTTTTATCACTTGCATCCGTTTTAACTCCATCTGGAGTCATCGGGTTATCGGACACTAACAAGAGTGCACCATGCGGAATTTTATTCTTAAAACCGACCGTGAAAATCGTGGCCGTTTCCATATCAATACCCATCGCTCGAATGTCTGACAAATATGTCTTAAATACCTCATCATGTTCCCAAACACGGCGATTTGTTGTATAAACTAATCCTGTCCAATAATCTAATTCATGTTTTTTGATCATGGAAGAAACGGCACGCTGCAATCGGAAGGAAGGAAGAGCTGGCACTTCTTTAGGCATATATTCATCCGATGTCCCCTCTCCTCTTACCGCTGCAATCGGAAGAATTAAATCACCTAGGGATAGATTCTTCTTCAAGCCACCGCATTTACCTAAAAACAAGACAGCCTTAGGACTAATGGCCGATAAAATATCCATCACCGTAGCGGCCATGGGAGATCCCATCCCAAAATTGATGATGGTAATATTATGAGCTGTAGCCGTCTGCATCGGGCGATCGTGGCCTTTTATTTCTACCCCAAATTTCTCCGCAAACATATCCACGTAATTCTTAAAATTGGTCAATAAAATATACTGTCCAAAATCTTCCGAATTCGTTCCCGTATAGCGGGGCAACCAATTTTGAACAATTTCCTCTTTCGTTTTCATATTTATACGGTTCTTTGTGATGAATTAATAAAGCAAAAAGATTAATTTAGAGGTTATATCGATGAATTGATGATAAGCTCACCGGAAATTAACTTAGTCTTCCCTGCCTATTCTTACAAAGTAAAGAAAAACGAAGGAAAACTGTATATTTTCGAAGAGATCTCCAAAAAATATCGATTACTTACTCCTGAAGAATGGGTGAGGCAACATTGTTTACAATTTTTAGTCAATGACTTAAAATACCCTGCCGCCTTGTTCCAAATTGAAGGAGGAATGAAGGTAGATAATTTAAATCGAAGAACGGATATTCGCATATATAAGTCAACTGGTGAGGTTTTTATGCTTATTGAATGTAAGGCACCGCATGTGGACATCAACTTAACGACATTGCAACAAATAAGTCAATACCAGAAAACTCAAAAAGCAGAGTACCTCGTCATTACCAATGGTCTGCAAAACATTATACTACACCATTCAACAAAAACTATCAACGAATTCCCTCCTTATCTATGAAAAAAATAGTGATTATTTTCCTAGGGTTACTTTCTTTACCCGTTTTGGCACAGAAAAAACCCGCTCTTGTTGTAGGAATAGTCGTAGACCAAATGCGCTACGAATACCTGAATAAATTCTATGATCGCTATTCTGATAAAGGCTTCAAACGCCTAATGATTGAAGGAATTAATTGCAAGGATAATCACTATAATTATGCCCCTACGGTAACAGCAGCAGGACATGCTAGCGTGTACACAGGCACTGTTCCAGCGGTTCACGGCATTGTAGGTAACGAGTGGATTGAGGTATCCAATGGAAAAAAAATGTATTGTGTCGATGACACTACCGTACAAACAGTGGGCAGTAAAAGCAAAGCAGGAATCATGTCTCCTAAAAACATGTTCACTTCCACCATTACGGATCAACTAAAAATGGCTCAGAATTACAAGTCTAAAACGATCGCTATCGCCTTAAAAGACCGTGGATCCATTTTACCAGGTGGTCATACCGCAGATGCAGCCTATTGGTATGATTCCGCTGATGGGTATTGGATTAGCTCCTCTTTTTACATGAAAGAATTACCTACTTGGGTTCAGAAATTTAATTCAGAAGGAAGACCACAGAAATACATGAGTAAAGGCTGGAATACGCTTTACCCCATTACAACTTATACCCGTTCAGCTGAAGACAACATTCCATTTGAAAGTAAGTTAAGCGGAGAAAAATCACCCACTTTCCCTCATGAATTAAAGGGAGCAAATGCATTAGAAGTAATTCGTACAACTCCTTTTGGCAATACGATAACTAAAGACTTCGCTATAAAAGCGATTGAAGAGGAGAATTTAGGAAAGAACGGAACTACCGATTTCTTAGCGATAAGCTTCTCTTCCACTGATTATGTGGGACACTCGTTTGGTCCTCAATCTATCGAATTAGAAGATACCTATTTGCGTTTGGATCAAGATATTGCCGATATTTTAACGCATTTAGATGCCAAATTAGGAAAGAATCAATACCTCGTATTTCTAACTGCTGATCATGCTGTAGCTGAAATTCCATATTACCTACAGAGCAAACGATTGCCTGGTGGAGTTTTTGATAATGTGAAGGCAATAAATGAGGCAAAAATGGCGCTGAAAAAAGAATTTGGGGAGATAGATCTATTTGTAGGAAATGATAATTACCAAATCTATTTAAACCATTCAAACCTAGAGAGATTACATATTTCGAAAGAGGCTGTGGGAAAGGTTTTGGAGAAATCATTCAAAAATCAAGCGGGTTTTGCGGAATTAGTAGACATGAGAAATGCCTTGAATAGCCCTTTACCTGCACTATACCGCGAAATGATCTCCAATGGCTATAATCAAGCGAGAAGCGGTGATTTTATGTACTTATTAAAACCACAGTGGTTTTCTGGTTACAAAACAGGAACCACACACAGCACTTTATATGCGTATGATACCCACGTTCCCTTGTTGTTTTTCGGGTGGAATGTAAAACCAAAAGAAATAAACCAAAGAACAAACATAAGTGATATTGCTAGTACGTTAGCGAATTGGTTAAAAATAAGTGAACCCTCAGGAAGTATTGGTAAAGTAATTCAGTAAAAATATGAAAATAGCCGTTGTAGGAACCGGATATGTAGGTTTAGTGACTGGTACTTGTTTCGCTGAAACAGGAAACCACGTTACTTGCGTAGATATCAACGAAGAGAAAGTAAAACAAATGCAGGCGGGTATAATCCCTATCTATGAGCCTGGTTTAGAGGATTTGTTCAAAAGAAATACGGAAGAAGGCCGTCTGGATTTTACCACTTCTTTACAAGAAGGTATAGAAGGAGCAAAGGTCATTTTCTTAGCACTGCCTACGCCTCCAGGTGCGGATGGGTCAGCTGATTTAAAATACATTCTACAAGTAGCGAATGATTTAGGTCCACTCCTATCGGAATACGTGGTTATCATTGATAAAAGTACGGTTCCTGTGGGCACTTCTGAAAAAGTACATGCAGCAATCGCCAAGCACGCGAAAGTCGATTTCGATGTCGTTTCAAACCCAGAGTTCTTACGCGAAGGTGTGGCGGTAGAGGATTTTATGAAACCGGATCGTGTCGTTATAGGTACGCAATCAGAGCGAGCAAAAGACTTGATGTCACGCTTATATGCGCCATTAGTTCGCCAAGGTAATCCGATTATCTTTATGGATGAGCGTTCGGCAGAATTAACAAAATATGCAGCTAATGCGTTTTTAGCTACTAAAATCACCTTCATGAATGAGATCGCTAATCTTTGCGAACTCGTAGGAGCGAACGTAGATGAGGTGCGCAAAGGCATCGGAACAGATTCGCGGATCGGGAAACGCTTTTTGTTTGCGGGTATCGGATACGGAGGAAGTTGCTTCCCGAAAGATGTGCAAGCGTTGGCAAAAACTTCGGCAGAAAACGACTATGAGTTTAAAATCTTAGACTCAGTCATGAAAGTAAATGAGAATCAAAAAACGAAACTCATTCCGCACCTAGCGAAACATTTTAAAGGTGATTTAGCGGGAAAGAAAATTGCCATGTGGGGTTTAGCATTTAAACCTTATACCGATGATATTAGAGAGGCTCCCTCTTTATACAATATTGATGCATTAATCGAATTAGGCGCATCGGTTAGTGCCTATGATCCAGAAGCAATGAATCATGTTCGAAATCTTATAGGAGATAAAATTACCTTTACTAAGAATCCCTATGAAGCTTTAGAAGGTGCAGATGCCTTACTAATCGTGACAGAGTGGCCGCAATTTAGAACGCCTGACTTCGAGAGAATGGATAGTTTATTAAAGAACAAAGTCATTTTTGACGGAAGAAATTTATACGAATTAAGCCAAATGCAGGAATTAGGCTACACTTATTACTCCATCGGCCGTCAAACCATACACTAATATGAAAAGAATTTTAATCACCGGAGGAGCTGGATTCCTAGGGTCTCATTTATGTGATCGTTTCATCAAAGAGGGTTACCACGTAATCGCGATGGATAACTTAATCACAGGTGACTTAAAGAACATCGAACATTTATTCCATTTGAAGCAATTCGAATTCTATCACCACGATGTATCAAAGTTCATCCATGTACCAGGCGAATTAGATTATATCTTGCATTTTGCATCGCCTGCCTCTCCAATTGACTATTTAAAAATCCCGATTCAGACCTTGAAAGTGGGTTCATTAGGGATACATAATTGCCTTGGTTTGGCACGTGTAAAAAATGCTCGTGTTTTAATCGCATCCACTTCTGAAGTATATGGGGATCCTAATGTACATCCACAACCGGAAGAATATTGGGGAAACGTGAATCCAGTAGGTCCTCGTGGCGTGTATGATGAGGCTAAACGTTTCCAAGAAGCGATGACCATGGCCTACCACACGTACCATGGCTTAGAAACTCGTATTATTCGCATTTTTAATACCTATGGCCCACGTATGCGACTAAATGATGGCCGTGTATTGCCCGCATTTATTGGCCAAGCCTTGCGAGGAGAAGATTTAACGATGTTTGGAGATGGTTCTCAGACGCGTTCGTTCTGCTACGTAGATGATTTAGTCGAAGGGATTTACCGACTCCTATTGAGCGATTATGCTCAACCAGTGAACATCGGAAATCCGGATGAGATAACGATTAAGGAATTTGGCGAGGAGATCATCAAATTAACGGGTACCTCTCAGAAATTAATCTCCCTACCCTTACCTACAGATGATCCCAAACAACGTAAACCTGATATCACAAAAGCGCGCAGCATCCTAGGATGGGAACCTAAAGTGAGTCGTGCGGAGGGTTTGAAGATTACCTACGATTATTTCAAGTCGCTGAGTAAGGATGATTTGTTCAGAATGGCGCATCATAAAGAGTTTTAAAAAATGCGAGGGCTAAAATTGTGCTTTGCAATAATTTTCCGCCCTCGCTTTTTTAAAACTTCTTTCAAAGTAAAAAAAATAAGATGTCAGAAAATATCAAATTAACTTCCTTTAGCCATGGCGCGGGTTGCGGATGTAAAATATCGCCACAAATTTTGGACCAAATCCTTAAATCAGATAAACCTAAGGCCTCTCACCCCCTCTTATTAGTCGGAAACGAAAGTCGTGATGATGCGGCGGTATTTGATTGGCAGAATGGAGAGGCGGTTATTTCCACGACGGATTTCTTTATGCCGATAGTGGATGATCCGTTTGATTTTGGAAAAATTGCGGCGACAAATGCCATTTCAGATATTTATGCGATGGGCGGAAGTCCACTGATGGCCATTGCCATTCTAGGCTGGCCGATTGATAAATTAGCTCCTGAAATTGCGGCACAAGTATTAGAAGGTGGACGCGCGGCTTGTGCAGAAGCAGGAATTCCATTAGCAGGAGGTCATTCGATTGATTCACCTGAACCAATCTTTGGGCTTGCTGTGACTGGAAAAGTACGTAAAGAACATTTAAAACAGAATGATACGGCTACGAAAGGCTGTATGCTTTATTTGACGAAGCCACTAGGCGTAGGTATTTTATCTACTGGACAAAAACGAGGCATCGTTAGTCCTGCCGATTTAGCTCGCGCGGTGAAGCAAATGAGTACCTTGAACAGCTTTGGAGAAAAAATAGGGCCTCTGACTTATGTTAAGTCTCTAACGGATGTGACTGGTTTTGGTTTGTTCGGACACTTAGTCGAAATGGCAGATGGTTCAGGACTAAGTGCTAAAATTGCGTTCGAAAACTTACCATTGCTACCTAATATAGATCATTATTTAGACCAAAAGTGCTTCCCTGGTGGAACAGCACGTAACCTGGCGAGCTATGGCGAACGTATCAGTGAGGAGATTTCTGAACGACAACGTTATATCGGAGCTGATCCACAGACATCTGGTGGATTGTTAATCGCCGTGGAAGCGGAGCATACGGCTGAATTCGAGGCATTCGCGCTTGAGAATGGATTTGAATTGAGCCCTATCGGAGAATTGACAGAACGTAAGGAAAAAGCCATTTACTTAGCCTAATGAAATTATTTTATCGCGCACTTGGAGAATCGGGCACACCGGTTATTATTCTACACGGCATTTTTGGGACCTCAGATAATTGGTTGGGGTTTGGAAAAGCGATCTCTGAAAATCACCGTGTGTTTTTAGTGGACCAAAGAAACCACGGACAATCACCCTGGGGAGATGAATTCAATTACGAGGTGATGGCCCAGGATTTATTGGAATTTATTCAGGAGCATCAATTAGAAAACCCCATTTTAATCGGTCACAGTATGGGAGGCAAGGTTGTCATGCAATTCGACCTTTTGCATCCAGGAATGGCTAGCCGAATCATCATTGTGGATATCGCTCCTAAATTCTATCCGGTGCACCATACCCAAATTTTGGAAGGATTAAACAGCCTTGATTTAACTTCACTTGAGAGTCGCCAAGCTGCGAATGATCATTTGAAGCGCTTTGAAGAGAAGGAAGGCGTGCGTCAATTCCTTTTAAAGAACCTTTACCGAAACGCGGAGCAGCAATTTGCGTGGCGAATTAATCTGAAAGTAATCACTAAAAATATCGATGTCGTGGGGCACGAATTACTTGTCCCTGCTGCCTCGAATACCGAAACGTTATTCATTAAAGGAGCAGATTCGCCTTATATTCAACCGGAAGACGAAAGATACATTGCAGAAATTTTTCCTAATTTTGAAGTTTTAGAGATTCCAGGTGCGAGCCATTGGGTGCAAGCAGACCAGCCTGAGCTATTTCTGCAGGCACTTCAACCGTTTTTATGAAAATATTTCTCATCCCCTGTCCGATTGCTGAAAACACTTCATCCGAAGTCCTAAGTCCACAAATCTTAGCGGCATTACAGCAGACAACGCATTTTTTAGTTGAAAATGTACGCACGGCCAGGCGATTCATTAGTGAATTGAAACTAGGCATTCAAATTGATAATTTAGTTTTTGAAATTTTAGACAAAGACACTCAGTCAAAAACGGTCACTGATTTTTACAAAAAATATAGCTCAGTCGAATATATTGGCGTTATTTCTGAGGCCGGTTGCCCGGGCGTAGCTGATCCAGGTGCCTTAGCGGTTTCCATTGCGCAGCAGCAAAACATCGAAGTTATTCCGTTAGTAGGCCCCTCTTCCATCCTTTTAGGCTTAATGGGATCTGGGTTTTCTGGCCAAAGTTTTGCCTTCATCGGCTACCTTCCCATCGATAAAGCCGCCCGTATTCGCAAAATCGAGCAATTAGACAGAGATGTGGCCAAATGGGGTCAGACACAAATCTTCATTGAAACACCTTACCGAAATAATGCGCTTTTAGAAGATCTAATTACACAATGTGCTCCAGATTCCCTAATTTGCATCGCCTGTGACATAACCGCGCCCTCCGGTTTTGTTCAAACTAAAAAGGCAAGTGACTGGGCAAAAGCACAACCCGATTTGCACAAAAAACCTTGTATATTTCTTTTAGGTAAATAATATGATCTTTCACCAAGCCTTCACGTTGAATCCGTTTCAAGAAAACACCTATATCATTTGGGATTCCCAGGGAATAGGCATTATCATAGATCCAGGCTGTTATACCTACGAAGAACGCCAAACATTGAAAGCTTTCATCGAGGAAAAAAACATCACGTTAACCCACATCTTAAATACCCACGCACACATTGATCATGTGCTAGGTGTGGAATATTTTAGACAAGAATTCAAGATTCCTTTTTACCTACACCCGAAAGATGAACCGCTCTTGAAAGATGCGGCAAATCGGGCACAAGTATATGGATTCCCCCACTACCAACCCTCTGAAGTAGATGTTTGGTATGAGGAAAACCAAAAATTACAAATAGGTGAAATGGAAATCAAGATCTTGTTTGTACCGGGTCACGCACCTGGTCATGTGGCTTTGTATTTCGAAAAAGAAGGCCTTCTCTTCGATGGAGATGTCTTATTTAGACGCAGCGTGGGTAGAAGTGATTTCCCCTTGTGCAACCATGCAGATTTAGTGAACAGTATTCAAACGCAATTATACACCTTACCTGACTCAACCATTGTATATCCTGGACACGGGGGTAGCACGACCATCGGGGAGGAAAAGGTATCCAATCCATACGTAAAAGCATGAAAAAAGAAATCCCTAACCTATTAACGCTAGGTAATTTATTAGCGGGTTGTATCGGACTTTGGTTCGTAATGCAAGGCGATTTAGTGAGCGCCTCTTATTGTATATTCATTTCATTGGTATGCGATTTTTTCGATGGATTTCTGGCGCGTGCCTTGCAAGCTTATTCTGATCTAGGAAAAGAGTTGGATTCTTTGGCAGATATGGTCTCTTTTGGGGTTTTACCTGCGTTTATCTTGTTTTCACTAGTAGAGCAAAGCTGCGGGACTCAATGCACGGTGGGTCTATTCGGGTTCTATAAGCCCTTTATGGTATTTGCTTTGGCTCTGATGTCCGCGTATCGTTTGGCCAAATTCAATATTGATACCCGCCAAAGCGACCAATTTATCGGTGTCCCTACACCAGCAAATGGTCTATTAATTGCGTCCCTACCTCTGATTCTACATTTCCAGCCGGAATACAGCGCCTATATTTTATCATTCAAAGGCTTGTTAATTTATGCGGTAGTAATGAGTTATCTGTTAGTCTGTGAATTGCCTTTACTGGCATTTAAATTCAAGACCTGGGATTGGAAAAGCAATCAAGTAAAATTCATTTTCCTTATTTTTTGCATTGCTGCCCTTGTTATGCTTAAATTTGCAGCAATTCCGGTTTTAGTGATCGCATACATCCTTCTT
>CAILUB010000368.1 GCA_903837305.1 uncultured Cytophagaceae bacterium | reverse complement strand
TTCCTATTGGGACTGCAAAAATAGGGGGCTAAATCATTAAATGCAAGATAGCCCCCTGTTTTTTTTGATTTTATTTCTTATCAGCAGCCTTTTCTGCTGCTTTCGGATCCTTCTTCTTCACTAAGTCTCCTTCTTTCAGCTTCTTAGCTACCGTCGCATATGGCCCAGAAATAATCTCTTGTCCATCATTCAAACCGCTCACGATTTCGATATTTTCGAAATCCGAGATACCCGTTTTCACTTGGATCATTTTCGCTTTGCCTTTCTCCATTACGAACACTACTTCTTTTGTGTTTTCCTTGCGTTTCTTCGCTTCTAAAGCATCGTTAGAGTTCGTAGCGTTCGTTCCGTCGTCTTCCTTCTTCATACCTTCCTTCGCTTCTGCGCCGATCTCACGAGTAGTTACAGCAGATAAAGGTACGGTCGCTATATTTTCCTTTCTGTTGGTCAAAATCTCCACAGACGCTGTCATTCCAGGCTTTAATGGATAAGACAATTTCCCTTTGATTAAGTCCGCATAAGAAGAACGCAATACACGAATCTTCACTTCAAATTCTGTTACCGCATCATTTGAAACAGCAGACGCTCCACTTGAATTCGCAGAACTGGCTATTTCATACACCACACCTTTGAACTTGCGCTCACTAGATGAGAACGCATCTACGTCGATTAATACCGTATCGCCAAGGCTTACACGTGTAATATCATTTTCGTTGACGTTCACACGTACTTCCATTTTATTCAAGTTCGCGATGCGTAACATCTCGGTTCCTGCCATTTGTGAAGTACCTACCACACGCTCTCCTAATTCAACATTTAACTTCGAGATGATACCACTTTGTGGAGCATAAATCGTTGTTTTTGTTAAGTTCGTTTTAGCCTCTTTTAATGCCGCTTCTGATGATTTCACATTGTAATTTGCGGCATTTACGTTTGCTTTTGCGGCTTCCAAATCTTGTTTTGCCACAGTATAGGCAGATACAAATTGATCAAAGTCAGCGTCAGAAATGACTTTATCTTTGTGCAATTTAGCATTACGATCGTAATCAATTTTGGCCTTAGAAAGACGTGCTTCGCTTTGGGCTAACACCGCCTTACTTTGTTCCATGTTTGCCTTCGTAGCATTCATTTGTGCTTCAGCGCGTGCTAAAAGAGACACATAGTTATCGGGACGAATCTTCAACAACTCTTGACCAGCTACTACTGAGTCGCCTTCCGCCACGTTCAAAGAAACAATCTCTCCTGAAACGTCTGGTGATAATTTCACCTCTACCTCCGGCTGAATCTTTCCTGATGCACTTACTTTTTCAATAATCGTCGAACGAGACACCTTCGCGAACTCTACTTCTGTAGGCTCTACTTTCCCGATCCATTCCATTTTTTTTGCCAGAAGTAATCCACCAAAAATCAATACCACTGCGCCCCCGATGATCATCCAAGTCCGCTTACTGTTGTTGTTAGTTGCCATAGTTTTAGTCAATAGTCGCTAGTCACTAGCCGTGTTTATCTATACTCTTTACTCTATTATCTCTACTCTAAAAGGTTAAGCTCTTCCCTTGATAAAAATCCAAAATCTTCGTTCTAAACACAAAGTCATATTTCGATTGTACCAAGCTCAAACGCGCACGATCTAAATTCGTCTTTTGTAAGTTATAGCTCACAAAGTCGATTGTTCCTGCTCCGAAGCGACTTTCAGCCGCACGGAAAGACTCTTCTAAAGCAGACACCTGTGAAAGCCCTGCCTCGTATTTCATTGCTGCATTATTCAAGTTCACATAAGCTTGCTCAATGTTTTGGCGTAAGGTTAAACGCGCCCTAGATGCCTCAATGGAAGCGTTCTCGCGTTGTAAACCCGCTTGAGCAATTCTCGTTTTGTTTGCAAAACGGGTAAAAATAGGAATGTTTAAACCCAGAGAAATCACCTTGTTTTGGGTATTATTTAATTGATCAAAGTAGCCCATCGTTAGCGCATTCGACTGGTTAGCAGACATGCTAGCATTTAAAGACAAGGTAGGTAAGGTTCCTGCTTTCGCTACAGAAATGCCTTTTAATGCACTCTGAACACGCAAATCCGCCGCTTTTACAAGAGGTTGGATCGTTACGGCTTTGGCATATATATCATCCATTCCGGTATCATAGCCGCTGGAACTAGGGACAGGAACTTGTATGCGCTGTAATTCGATTGAGGTGATACTTGAATCGTTTAATAATTGCAATAAGGTCAATTTGTTGAGATCCAAAGAACTCTGGAAGCTCACTACATTAGACTCTTCATTCGCTAATTGCGCCTTCAAATCCAATAAATTAGAGGGTGCAAGGGATCCCGCATTCACTAATTTGTCCGTGCGAGTGATTTGTAACTTCGTGATTTCAGTCTGCGATTTTGCAATGCTTAGTTGATCCTCCGAATTCAAGATGGCTAAATAAGCCAGCACCACTTGTAAGGAAATGTTTTCCTTGATAGAGGCTAAATCTTCTTGGGAGGCCTTCAGGTTATAATCGTTTTGAAGTACCGTGTTACGGATTTGGCCCCCATTAAAAAGAAGCATCCCTGCGTTTAAACCCAGGTTATTGTAGTTAATGTTACGCGAATCGTACCCGTTCGTGAAGGGGTTAATACTCCGACCAAAACTGGCTGACTGATTGATATTTGCACTTAAATTAGGCAGCGCGTTGTTTTTCGACTGTTGCAACTGCAATTGTGAGTTACGTAAACTAACCTCGGACGACTTCACGTTTAGGTTGTGTTGTAACGCAATCTCAACCGCTTTCATAAGCGATAATTGAACGGTGTTGCCATTCGCCTGTATCGCAGAAGCGGTCTGAGCTGTGGCTGAAATTCCGCTTGCAAACAACAAAGCGGAAAGACTAACTATTTTTAAAGACATAAGGTCAAAAATAAAATGTATGCAAAGGTAAACATTCCCTGGAAAGCCGCTCCTGATTTTAGGATAAACGGCAAGGGTTCAGGATGAAACCCCTTTAAGGTATTACTTTAAACATTTGTTTAGCTGTTTTACGAGAAAAGGCATTGAAGTGCCACCACTCATATTCGATGGCGGTAAAACCCGCTTGCGTCATTGCCTTTCTTAAGATGAGTCGATTGTCGATGGCTTTTTGGCTTAATTTCCCCGCCTTCAATAATTTTGCTTCCTGATTAGGATAGGCCATTTCGCCAAAGAAATCATATGTAGTCCCCATCTCCAACGGCTTCCCTTTCTCATCTGCCACCGTCAAATCAATCGCACTGCCATAGTTATGAATCGAATGCTCCTTCGGGTCCGCCACATAAGTCCGACGCTTTTCAGGTGGATACTCTGTTAATGTGTTCCAAAGTTCCCACTGCTTAGAAAGCGGTCTCGCTGCATCATAAATCAACAAATGGTAGCCCGGATGCGCCTTTTCCAAGTTCTCTTGCGCCTTCTTCAGCTTCACAATCGTCTCTTTCTGCAAGTACGCACGGGTCAAACAACCATACACGTTCTTCTTCATAAAATTATCAGTTGTCGCATATTTTAGCTCTACTAAAACGCCAGGAACCCGCTCAGTTACCTCCTGAAGGCCCTGTTTCTGCATCGACTGCTCGGCCGGGGAAGTCGTTTTTTGTGCCTTTAAAGAAAGACTTAGCAGCAGGATTATTCCTGCTTTAGCGAATTGACTCTTCATATTGACGGAATTTTCCCTAAATTTAATCGTTTTTTACCTCTGTGAACCTATGGCTTTAAATTGGATTTGGTTTTTGTTCTTCGGTGTCGCATTCGTCGTCGCCCTGATTCAATTCATTTTCTTCGGCAATGCCGACATTTTTAAAGTCTTGGTAGACGGCATGTTTGACTCCGCTGAAGTGGCCGTGATGAAAGTGGCCCTTCCATTAACAGGTGTCATGGCCTTTTTTATGGGCATCTTACAAGTAGGAGAGAAGGCCGGAGCGATCCATTTTTTGGCCCGTAAAATACAACCCTTCTTCTCGCGCCTTTTCCCAGAAGTTCCAAAAGACCACCCGGTTCACGGCCAAATGATCATGAACTTCTCTGCAAATTTATTAGGCCTAGATAACGCTGCGACGCCTTTTGGCCTAAAAGCAATGCAAGGTTTACAGGATTTGAATCCGGTCAAAGAAACCGCCTCTAACGCCCAAATCATGTTCCTCGTGCTCCACAGCGCAGGTCCCGTTTTAATCCCACTTTCCATCATGGCCCAACGCGCCATTTATGGTGCCCAAGACGCCTCAGACGTATTTATTCCCTGCCTAATGGCCACCTACGCCGCCACCATCACAGGCCTAATATTCGTCTCCATCAAGCAAAAAATTCGCCTTTTCGACCCTATTCTTTTCAGCTGGCTTTTCAGCATCACCGCCATCCTTGCTGGCATTTTATGGTACTTTAGCAGCCTCCCTAAAGAGCAAATCGACATCCAGTCCAAACTCTTCAGCAACGGCATCCTCTTCGCCCTAATCTTCTCCTTCATCGCCGCGGCCTTTTATAAGAAAGTAGATATTTTCGGAACCTTCGTCGAAGGCGCCAAAGGTGGCTTCGAAACCTCCGTCCGCATCATTCCCTACCTCGTGGGCATGCTGGTAGCCATCTCGTGCCTACGCAATTCAGGCGTGTTAGATTTCATCGTAGACGGCATGAAAATGGCCGTGAACTATATGGGAATAGATAATCGCTTCACAGACGCGATGCCTACCGCCCTTTTACACCCGGTTTCAGGTAGCGGTTCTCGCGCCATGATGATCGACACAATGAAAACCTTCGGGCCAGACTCCTTCGCCGGCCGCCTTGCTTGCGTCTTCCAAGGCTCCGCAGAAACCGTCCTTTTCGTCATCGCCCTTTACTACGGCTCAGTTCAAGTTCGCAATATTCGCTATACGCTTTGGGCGGGATTAGCGGCCGATTTGGTGGGGATCCTTACAGCTATTTTTGTGAGCTATTTGTTTTTTGGATAAAAGTAGAGTAGAGATAATAGAGTAGAGAGTATAGATTAGAGATTATAGAGTAGAGAGTATAGATAAAAAAGAACCTATCTCTACTCTATAATCTCCTCTCTCTAATCTAAGATATCAATTAGTTGATAGGGTTCATTCTTTGGGTTAGCTAGTTTTGCGATCAAATAATCCACTAATGAAACCAAGCCCCGCCCAAACAAAATCATACGCATTCTCCATTAAAATGGTTTCACTTTGCCGAAAATTAATGGTTGTAGACAAAGAATATGTCTTAAGTAAGCAGCTGTTAAAGTCCTCTACATCCATTGGGGCAAATATCGAAGAGGCTATTGGAGGATTCTCCAGAAACGATTTTAAATACAAAATTTCGATTTCTTACAAGGAAGCGCGCGAAACGCGGTATTGGATTCGCTTATTAATAAGCACCGGATATTTCTCTGAGGAAGATGGAAGTTCTGCTTTGGCAGACTTAGATGAGTTGATGAAGATGCTGATGTCGACTCTTAAAACTTTAAATGGAGTATAGAGAGGAGATAATAGAGCATAGAATAGAGATAACAAAAGAACCCATCTATACTCTCTACTCTATAATCTATACTCTAATCTTCAGAGCGTAGTGCTGCAACAAGCTCAAACCCTAAACTCTCTATCTTAAGCCTCACCTCATGCTTATTCTTCAGCCCTACAATCTTGGCTGTTTGGCCGGTAAGTGGGCCGGATTCGATGGTGATATAGTCGCCGACTTTTGCGGTGGTACCAATAGTTTCTACTTCGAGGTGGTCGGCTAGAAATTGTTTGATGGCAAAGATGTCAGAGTCTTGGATGACCGCTGGTTTGTGGAGCCAGTAGACAAAGTTAACTACACCGAAGGTTCGGCGAACTAGTCCGCTTTGTTTTTCTAGGTCGATGTTAACGAAAACGTAGGAGCGGAAGAGGACTTCTTCGACCCATTTTTTGCGGTCAGACCATTGTTTTTTGCGCTTGGTGGTAGGGCAATAGGCTTCGATACCTAGCTCTTCGAGGCGCAAGGAGACTTTCTTCTCCATTCGGGATTTCGTATAAATCGCGTACCAGGCCATACTTATAAACGGGCGTCAGCTAGGTCTTTAGAAAGAATCGATTTTATATCAAAAATGACTCCATTTTCTGCTTTAAGGGCAGCGAAGGGGAGGTCAAGGAATTCGTTGTGGGCTACGGTTAAGACGATTGCCTGGTATTTGTCCGCTAGCTTAGTAACTAAGTCGATACCATGTTCGTGTTTTACTTCTGCTGCGTTTGCCCATGGATCGTAGACGTCTACGTCCATGCCAAAGTCCACGAGCTCCTTGTAGATATCTACTACGCGGGAGTTTCGGATGTCTGGGCAGTTTTCTTTGAAAGTGATGCCGAGCATGAGGGTTTTGGCGCCAGCGATTTTTTGGCCCTTATTAATCAATAGTTTGACTAATTTATTCGCCACAAAAATGCCCATGTTATCGTTCACGCGGCGACCCGAAAGGATCACTTGTGGATAATAACCCAGGCTTTCTGATTTGTGTAATAAGTAATAGGGGTCCACGCCGATGCAGTGCCCACCTACTAAACCGGGTTTGAAATTCAAGAAATTCCACTTTGTTCCGGCAGCTTCTAACACCTCGGTGGTGTCGATGCACATGCGGTCGAAAATCAAGGCTAATTCGTTTACGAACGAGATATTGACGTCGCGTTGGGCGTTTTCGATGGCCTTGCTCGCTTCAGCTACTTTCATCGAGGGTGCTTTATGCGTGCCTGCGGTGATGATGGAGCGGTAGAGTTGATCGACTTTTTCGGCGATTTCGGGAGTGGAACCAGAGGTTACTTTCTTGATTTTGGTCAAGGTGTTTACCTTGTCGCCTGGGTTAATTCGCTCTGGCGAATAGCCACAGTAGAAGTCCTCGTTAAATTTCAATCCAGAGAATTTCTCTAAAACCGGAACGCAATCTTCCTCCGTACAACCTGGATAAACCGTGGATTCGTAAATGACTAAATCTCCTTTTTTTAAGGCCTTTCCGATCATCTCCGATGCCTTCAAAAGGGGTGTTAAATCCGGTTTTTTGAAGTGGTCAATCGGGGTAGGTACTGTGACAATAAAGGTATTGCAAGTGCTTAAATCCGCAGCATTCGAAGAAAATGTTAGCGAAACTGAGGATTTTAGTTGCTCCTCGGTTACTTCTTGCGTACGGTCAAAGCCCTTGTTTAATTCCGCGATGCGGCTAGTATCTATGTCAAAACCGAGGGTTGGGATGTTTTTCCCAAACTCTACCGCTAACGGAAAACCCACATATCCTAAGCCAATAATGGCAATCCGAGTACTCATCTTATTTGTTCGAGAAAAGTTTAACGTCTGCCTGCACCATATCTTTTACTAAAGCGGCAAGGTCGTATTTGAGGGTCCAGCCTAGTTTTTCTTTGGCCTTCGTAGGATCTCCAATCAATAACTCTACTTCCGTAGGTCGGAAATAACGTGGATCGATCGCGATCACTTCTTGACCTACTGGCACTTGATAAGCCGGATTCGAGCAAGAAACAACGGTTCCTTTTTCGTTCACACCTTCGCCAGAGAAAGCGACTTCGATGCCTACTTCCGCAAAAGAAAGGCGGATAAATTCACGTACAGTGGTCGTAATGCCGGTCGCGATGACGTAGTCTTCGGGTGTATCTTGTTGCAAAATCAACCACATCGCTTCGATGTAATCTTTTGCGTGGCCCCAGTCGCGTTTTGCGTCCAGGTTGCCTAAGTGAATCTTTTTCTCTTGGCCTAAAGCGATTTGGGCAACTCCTCTCGTGATTTTACGCGTCACGAAAGTCTCACCGCGAAGTGGAGATTCGTGGTTAAATAAAATACCGTTTACTGCAAACATCCCGTAGGCTTCGCGGTAATTCACCGTAATCCAATAGCCATATAATTTAGCAACTGCATAAGGAGAACGCGGATAGAATGGAGTTGTCTCTGACTGAGGAACTTCCTGTACAAGGCCGTAAAGTTCCGAAGTGGACGCTTGGTACACTTTGGTCTTTTTAGTCAAACCTAGCAAGCGAATGGCCTCTAAAATACGCAGGGTTCCGATGCCGTCTACTTGCGCTGTATATTCTGGTTCGTCGAAAGAAACTTTTACATGGGACATGGCCCCAAGATTGTAAATTTCGTCCGGCTGAACTTCTTGAATGATGCGAATGATATTCGTGGAATCGCTTAAATCTCCATAATGCAAGATAAAAGACGCCGAATCTACGTGCGGATCTTGGTACAAATGATCGATGCGATCGGTATTAATCAAGGAGCTTCTGCGCTTGATTCCGTGCACGATATAGCCCTTATTTAAAAGAAATTCCGCTAAATAAGCGCCATCTTGTCCTGTTACGCCCGTAATGAGAGCTACCTTTTTTCCTGTCGACATACGATTCATTAAGAAATCAAAATTACGCAAAAAACGGGCCTAACACAATTTATTCATAGAGTGCCAAAATTGCTTTCTCGTGTTTCGCATAAATCGCCTTGCGCTTTAATTTCAATGTCGGGGTAATTTCTCCATCCGCCACCGTGAATAAGCGCGGCAATAGAACGAATTTTTTAACCTGTTCGTATTTCGCCACAGAAGCCATCGTTTCTTGGACTTCCTGTTCCATCTTAGCGAATACTTTTGGGTTTTTGATCAATGCCTCTGGACCATTTACACCTAAACCTTGTTGATCTGCCCAGACTTGCAAGGCATTAAATTCTGGGATAACGAGCGCTGATGGGAATTTTTGACTTTCTCCCACGACCATACATTGCTCAATAAAGGCCGATTCTTTCAGCTTATTCTCCACTAATTGTGGCGCCACATATTTTCCACCAGATGTTTTAAAGATTTCTTTCTTGCGATCTGTAATCTTCAAATATTTACCGTCCACCATTGTTCCAATGTCGCCGGTATGGAACCAGCCCTCTGAATCAATCGCTTCGGCCGTGGCATCTGGGTTTTTATAATAACCGACCATCACAGAATCTCCTTTCACACAAATCTCTCCGTCTTCTGCTATTTTTAATTCAATACAATCGATTAATGATCCCACGCATCCCACTTTGAAATCAATCGGCTTAACCCGTGATACAGAAATGACAGGTGAAGTTTCTGTCAAACCATATCCTTCAGAGACAGGAATGCCTGCTGCCCAGAAAACGCGAGATAAACGAGGTTGCAATGCCGCAGAACCTGAAGCGATCAAGCGCACATTTCCGCCCAAGGCTTCCCGCCATTTGCTGAATATAACTTTTCTGTAGAACGCTAATTTTAACGAATCAATCAAGCCTAACTTCTCCATTGGATCGTACTTCAATCCAAATTCTAACGCACCAAAGAAAAGTGTCCTTTTGATGCCAGTGAGCTCATTTCCTTTGGCCAAAATCTTATCATATACCTTCTCTAATAAACGTGGAACCGAGGCAAACATCGCCGGTTTCACCTCGCGAATGTTATCCGCAATCGTCTCCATACTCTCCGCATAATAGACGGAAACGCCATAATACATATACATATACACGTCTGTACGCTCATAAATATGGCATAAAGGCAAGAAACTCAAAGCACGATCACCCGGCAATAAATCAAAGAAATTACCTCTCACTAAAGATTTTACATTACTAACAATGTTGTGATGGGTTAACATAACACCCTTAGGGCGCCCTGTCGTGCCAGAGGTATAAATAAGTGTTAATAAATCACTTGGCTTCACTGCATCCATCAAAGGTTGTAAAACAGCGGTATCTTTTCCTTCTCCTAATTCTTTTACTGACGTCCACATTTCTACATCCGCTACAGGATCAAACGTATAAATGCCCTTAATCAACTTATTTCCTTTTGAAGCTTCCTTTGCTTTTAAATACAATTCCTCGTTTTCACAGAAGACGTATTTCACCTCAGCATCTTTGAAAATATAGTCATAATCCTCAATGGTAATCGTAGGATACATAGGTACTGTAACACCGCCAATGACTTGAACAGCAAAATCTACAAAGTTCCATGCAGGACGATTTCCGGAAATGATCGCTATTTTATCACCTGGTTTTACTTTGAGTTCTAAAAGACCCAATGCTAAGGTTTGAATCGTCTCTAAAGTATCAGAAGTGGAATAATTTTTCCATTCTCCATCCCTCTTTAGATTAAAGAGATCAGCTTTTTGAAAATTTTTGTAAGCGATTAGTAAATCGAAGACGCGGGTGAATTGTTGATGAACCATTTGTTTGACGGGTTTAGAAGCAGCAATTTAGCCAAATTGTATTAAATATAGTTCTTTTTGCATCTAAATTACTTATCCACAAGTTATCCACAAGTAAAGTAGTGATTTAATCTTTTTTTATCTGATATAAATAATTTTTATACCTAAAATATCAAAAAAGCATCAAAATGTCTTTTCAAGCTTAAAAACTTATCCACACACATAAATTAAAAAAAGAAAAATATTTTTAAATCTCTTTTTTGTTTCTT
>CAILUB010000367.1 GCA_903837305.1 uncultured Cytophagaceae bacterium | reverse complement strand
TGCTTATTAAACTTCGCCTCTAGCGGTTGGTATTTCGCTGGGCTTACCTTCGAAGCTTTTAAAGCTGAAACGACAAGGTTCATTTCATAGATGGCAATTTGCACATCACGCTCGTGCGATCCGTATCTGCCATCTAAATAATAGTCTAATAGCTGATCATCACGATCTACGATTCGCTTGGCCATTTTCAACGCTGAAGCTGCATCACCTACGGTAATATAAAGCTCTACCATACTAGCTGAAAATTGATCATAAGGAATGACTTTATCCGGCATTTTTTGCTCCAAATAATCCAAAACTTTCTTCGCCTGAGGAAGATTTCCCTCACGAACTAATTGATCTACTAAACGGTATACACTTAAGCGAGCCGTTACGGAAGGGATTCCTAAGTAGAAGTCACCGTGATAATAGATTTTGTCATTATCAAGGCCCCTCCAATACATCTTTTTCAAGATGTTTTCTGACATGATCGTTGAATTCACATAGCCATCATTTGCTCCAGGAATCTTGAATGGCATCAGACGATAGGCATATCCCTCTAATTGCATCGATTCTTTTAGACCTAAATACTGATCATTTGGCAAGGTAGATGCGAAGTAGATGGGGCGCTTCCAACCAGAGATGGCATTATTAGAAATGATCTCTAATTGAATCAATTCGCCTTTGTAGATGTTGTGTGAGGGCAATTTCCAACCTAATACGGGTGACATATAAGGAACGAATTGCTTAGGGAACCAGCTTGTTTTTGCTACAGCAGCAATATCAACTGGAATGACCACCGAATCCGTTGGTAAGGTATTAATGGATTCCCCTAATTGCGTTTGCTCTTGGATTGATGGGCTATCTTTGTGTAAAAGATCTAAATAATCTGGTAAAGACATCGCGTCTAAGCCCGGTTTGGGATTAAACAAAATTTGATCATTCACCCCTTCCATTAACTGATCCTTGGTTAATTGAATCGGTAAAGGTTGTGATTCGTAGGTCTTGCGCTTCATTTGGTCGATATACCAATCGGTTCCTAAGAGCGATAAATTACATACACGAACATCCGTTCTGAATCCTTCCACTTCTTGAACATACCACAATGGGAACGTATCATTATCGCCTCCTGTGAACAGAATGGCATTAGGCGCACAAGAATTCAATAGATTTTTTGCAAAATCGATTTGGTGATAACGGTCACTGCGATCATGATCATCCCAGTTTTGTTGTGCCAAAATTGCAGGCGCAGTCAAACCTAATAAGGTCACAATCGCCCATTTGGCTTTATCTGCTTTAACGAATTTTTGTATAAATTCTAAGATCTGCATGACGGCAAAACCAGCCCAGATGGACATAAAGTAGAACGAACCTACGAAGATGTAATCACGCTCACGTGGTTCCGTGGGAGGTGAATTCAGGTAAACAGTTAAAGCGACTCCGGTAAGTACGAACATTAAAATAGTCACTAAAAGATCCTTATCATTCTTACGAAGCATATAGAAGAAACCTAAAAGGACGAAGATGATCGGCAAGAAGAAATAATTATTTCTTGCCTTATTATTACGTAAAATATCCGGTAGCTTAGAGGTATCCTCAAAGGAATTAATTGCCCATGCATCTTGGAAATCGCTTTCTCGACCTACAAAATTCCATAACAAATAACGCATATACATATGTCCTAACTGATGCGTAAAGAGGAATTCAAGGTTCTTTCCAAAACTTGGCTTCACCCCTTCTGGAATACCCAACATCTGTTGATATAACTTCACATGATTAGCTTGATTCGAATAGACACGGGGCAAAAGCATCATTTGGGACTTATCGTATTCGTACACCGGTTTCTTCGTGTATTCTACGTATTTCCCATCTTTCATTTTGTAGATAGGTGTCTCTGCACCTTCTTTGTAACCCGTAACCTCTGCCGTGTAAACAGGTCCGTAGATTAACGAACGCTCTCCATATTGTTCACGCTTTAGGTATTTCAAGAAGTTCAAGATATTGCTTGGATCATTCTCATTAATCGGAGTATTATATCCTGAACGTACTAAAGCTACCGTGTAGGTGGAATAGCCAATTAAAAGGAATACGAAGGAGAATAGGGCGACATTAAGTACCTCCTTGCCTTTGGCATACGAATAACGAATCCCAAAAACCACTGCAGCAATCAATAAAATCAAGAATACGATCGCTCCAGAACCATAAGAGAATCCTAACGTATTCACGAAGGTTAACTCAAATTGAAAGGCTAAGCTGGGCAATCCAGGGATAATACCTGAATTAATAATCCCTAAAATAAATAGCGCTATAAAAATAGAAACTACTCCTCCAGTTAACGTAGGCTTTTCATATCGTTTGAAATAATACAATAATCCCAAAGCTGGAAGCGTCACTAAATTCAATAAATGGACTCCAATCGATAAACCCACTAAATAGGCAATGAATAATATCCAACGATTCGATTCTGCACGATCCTCCACTAATTCCCATTTAAAAGCAGCCCAGACCACGATTGCCGTAAAGAAAGAAGACATAGCATACACCTCTGCTTCCACTGCTGAGAACCAAAATGTATCTGAAAACGTGTAAATCAATGATCCAACTACACCTGAAGCTAATAATCCAAAACGCTCGTTTGCATTCAAGTCCTCAAATGACTTTCTCATCATCTTGCGACCGATCATAACGATCGTCCAATGCAGGAATAAAATCGTAAAGGCACTGCTCAAGACGGATAACATGTTTACCCAATAGGCTACTTTCGTTACATCACCCAGGGCCAATAAAGAGAACATCCGTCCTAACAAAAGGAACAATGGTGCACCTGGAGGGTGTGGTACTTGTAATTTATACGCACAAGCTATGAACTCTCCACAGTCCCAAAAAGAGGCAGTAGGTTCTACCGTCAAAGTATAGGTAATCAAGGCTATGAAGAAAACTCCCCAACCCGTCCAATTATTTAAGTTTTTAAAACTCCACATAGGTCAAATTAATTAAACTGTTTTAAGAAACGAACGTCATTCTCCGTAAATAAACGTAAGTCTTTGATCTGGTATTTTAACATCGTAATTCGCTCGATACCCATTCCAAAGGCAAAGCCATTGTACTTTTTCGAATCGATACCCACATTTTCTAAGACATTCGGATCCACCATTCCAGCTCCTGCAATTTCTACCCAACCAGCTCCTTTACAGACATTACAGCCATCACCTTTGCACAAAAGGCAGGTAATGTCCATTTCAGCACTAGGCTCTGTGAATGGGAAATAGGAAGGACGGAATCGTACTTTCGTATCTTTCCCAAACATCTCTTTGGCAAAATGATACAACGTATCTTTTAAATCTTTAAAACTTACTTGTTCATCCACATACAGTCCTTCCACTTGATGAAAAAGGCAATGAGCTCGCGCTGAAATCGCTTCATTACGATAAACACGACCCGGCATAACGGAGCGAATCGGAGGCTTTTGATGTTGCATTAATCGAATCTGCACGTTAGAGGTGTGCGTACGCAATAAAACATCATCTTGTATCTCTCCAGCCCCTTTCTCAATAAAAAATGTATCCTGCATTTCCCGCGCTGGGTGATTTGCCGGGAAATTTAAGGCAGTAAAATTATAGAAATCGGTTTCAATCTCAGGACCATCTGAAACGGAGAATCCCATCCGATTAAAAATCTCCAAAATACGTGCTCTCACCTTCGTCAACGGATGAAGGCTACCTTGTGAAATGGGGTTATATAATGTTAAATCAGAAGGGACTTCAAATCCTGCAGCATTTCCAGCAAACGCCTCTTGTGCCTGCGCAAACTTAGCTTCAGCTGAATTCTTTAAACCATTTAAAGACTGACCTACCTCCCGGCGATTTTCTGCGGCTACATTTTTCAATTCGTCAAATAAAGAGGCTAAACGACTCTTTCGCCCAACAAACTGATTTCTAAAAGATTCTAATTCGCTTTCATTCGAAATGACAAAACTGTCAATTTCAGCCTGAATAGCCTTTATTTGTTCATTCATTTGTGTAATTATAAAATACGGAGACCTAGGGTTGCCTGGAAATAACTAGGTTTTTGAGAATAACTATAATTTGCAGGAAGGGCAATTGTATTACTTAATTCCGACATAGCACCTTCATAACGAACGTCTAAAGACAAGTTTAATATGTCTATGCCTATTCCAGCTTGGTAAGAAAAGTTCGAACGATTGACAATTTCCTTCGAAGATCCAGAAAAATAGGTTTTTAATGCATTATCTGCCTTTGTATCCGCGCTTAAGCTGTAGGAAGCAACAGGACCAGCAGCCAGGCGTATCGGACCTAATTTTAGACCCACTAACACAGGAACATCAATTGTCCTTTGAGAAAATGAAACAATATCATTGGACTTTGTAATTGCGTTTAAGACATTAACCTCGTAATCTTTAGCAGCAAAATTAACTTCTGGCTGAATAAAAACTGATTTACCTATTCTTGCATAGGCACCTAAAAGGTATCCCGTTTTCATACTTAAAGTTTTACTCACATTAACTGAGTAATTTGCATCATAAGCAATAGATGAAAGATTTACTCCACCTTTAATACCCACCCTAAGATACTCAGAACTTTGAGCAGACAAATTAAAAGTAAATCCAGTGATTAATAGGAATAATAACAACAGTGGTTTTGGAGCTTTCATCTTTTGAGAGTTTTGATAATTAAATAGTAAAATTATCCTTTTTCAATCGAAAAAAAAGAAAAAACGAAATCAAAGCGTAAATTTGAACATAAATAAACCTCATGGCCAAAGCTAAAACGTCTTTTTTCTGTCAATCGTGTGGTCACTCCGCGCCGAAGTGGTTAGGTAAGTGTCCTTCTTGCGGGGAATGGAATACGTTCGTGGAGGAATTAGTAGAGGCGACTAATCATCCGGCAGAGGTTTGGAAGACAAAAGGAAGTCCTAAATCAGCCGCGAAGCCAAAGTTATTGAACGAAGTTAGCTTCGAAAACCTACCTAAACTGACTTGCTCTGATCCTGAATTTAACCGCGTATTAGGCGGAGGTATCGTTCCTGGATCACTCGTATTAATTGGTGGCGAACCCGGCATCGGAAAATCAACCCTCTTATTACAAGTGGCCCTTTCCTTAACCCAGACACGTGTTTTATACGTCACTGGGGAAGAATCGGAACAGCAAATTAAATTGAGAGCGGATCGTTTAGCTGCGAAATCTGACTCCTTATATATCCTCACAGAGACGAATACACAATCCATTTTTAGGCACCTAGTCGACTTAGAACCTGAATTAATCATTGTCGATTCGATACAAACGCTGTTTTCAGATCAAATCGAATCTGGCCCAGGTTCCGTTTCGCAGATTCGGGAATGTGCTTTGGAATTAATGCGATTCGCTAAGGAAAGCGGCACGCCCATCTTCTTGGTGGGTCACATTACCAAAGAAGGTTCCATCGCCGGACCAAAAGTCCTAGAACACCTCGTGGATACCGTCTTACAGTTCGAAGGTGATCGCCATATGATCTACCGCATCTTACGTACGACGAAAAACCGTTTTGGCTCGACTTCTGAGTTAGGTATTTACGAAATGCTTGGTAGTGGATTGCGGCCTGTTACTAATCCATCGGAAATCCTTTTATCTCAGCGCGACGAACCGTCATCAGGTATTGCCATCGGAACCTTAATGGAAGGAAATCGTCCTTTATTAGTGGAAATCCAATCCTTAGTAAGCGCTTCCTCTTATGGTAATGCCCAAAGAACCGCGAACGGATACGATGGAAAACGTTTAAGTATGTTGATCGCTGTTTTGGAAAAAAGAGGCGGTTATAAACTTGCCACACAAGATGTTTTCTTGAACATCACTGGCGGAATTCGCGTGGATGATCCAGCATTGGATTTAGCTACCTGCATGTCCTTAGTCTCTTCATACGAAGATAAAATCATCGACTCGTCCATCTGTTTTGCGGCAGAGGTAGGATTAGGTGGGGAATTACGTTCAGTAACGCGAATCGATCAGCGAATCGCTGAGGCAGAAAAACTAGGATTTAAGGAAATCTGGATCAGCAAGTACAATCTGAAGGGCTTGAATTATAAGCCAAATAAAATTAAGGTTCAGTCAGCTGCTACCTTATTGGATGTTATCCTGCACATTTGGCGTCAAAAATAGCCGAAGGATATTGCACTTCTAAGAGATGTAATCCGTGAGCTGGTACGGCACGACCGGCTTTGCAGCGGTCTTTCGAGTCTAAAATTTCTTGTAATTGATTTTTCGATAAGCGCCCTTGTCCTACTTCTAACAAAGTTCCCACGACCGCACGAACCATTCCACGTAAGAATCGATTGCCTTGAATCGTAAATACCAGTTCTTCCCCTCTCCAAGCCCAGGAAGCCTGCATAATCGTACATTCAAAAGTGGCCACTTCGGTCTTCACTTTCGAGAAACACTGGTAATCTGTGTGCTGAAAAAACAGAGAAGCCGCCTCATTCATCGCGTCTACATCTAAATCGACGCCGAAACGATAAGCAAACTGAACATTAAATGGACTTTTCAATGGACTAATGCGGTATTCATAGGTCCTCGAGAGCGCCGCGAATCGCGCATGAAAATCATCCGCTACTTGGTAAATTCCTTGAACAGCTAAAGAATCAGGCAACATGCGATTTAATCGAAATACCCAGTTTTCCTTGATTTTTTTGCCTTCAGGCAAATCAAAGTGGGCAAATTGCTGATGCGCATGCACGCCCGTATCTGTGCGAGAACTACCTACAATTTCGAGCGATGAACCGAGTAATAAACTTAATTTATCCTGCAAAACAGACTGAACCGTCGTTGCATTAGGCTGAATTTGGTAGCCATGAAAAGAGCCGCCATCGTACGAAAAAGCGAGTAGATAGCGGCTCATTTTACTTATTTCATTAAAGCAGTTTCTAGAGCAGTATCAAATGATTGATACGCAGCAGCCACAGAGCTCAAAACAGCTCCATCTACCACCATATCCGTTCCTTGAACGTTTCCAAGAGCTGAGAACTGAACTCCTTGAGCCTGTAAAGCAGTTTCAAAAGCTGCTTTCTTCGCAGCATCCACTGAAACGACCACACGAGATTGCGCTTCTCCGAACCAGAATGCATCTTGGCGAATCGCCGCATCTGAAGAAACGTTAAATCCTAAACCACGAGGGAATGAGGATTCTGCTAAAGTCACTAATAAACCACCGTCTGACACATCGTGAGCAGATTCAATTAATTTACCAGTTATTAAGGCCGAAATCGCCTTTTGTACTTTTTGTTCCGTCGCTAAATCAAAATGTGGAGCTGGAGTTGCTTTGATACCCTTGTAAGAATACACATATTCTGAAGAAGCAATATCATTCACCGATTCACCTACTAAATAGATGGCATCACCTTCTTTTTTGAAGTCTAACGTCATCTTATTCGCCGGATCCTCTAAAATACCTAACATACCAATCGTCGGTGTAGGGAATACAGGACCTTCATCAGAAGACTGGTTGTAGAAGGAAACGTTTCCACCAGTTACTGGCGTTTCGAAAGCCTCACACGATTTCTTCATCCCTTTGATCGCACCCACAAATTGCCAGTATACTTCTGGAACGTATGGATTACCAAAGTTCAAGCAGTTCGTAATCGCCACCGGCACACCACCCGAACATACGATATTACGAGCCGCTTCCGCTACCGCCATCGCACATCCTTCTTCCGGATCAGCGTTCACGTAACGTGAATTACAATCTACGGTGATTACAATGGATTTTTGAGAACCATGTACTTTCACAACTGCTGCATCCGAAGGTGCATTGGTATTGCGATTTGCACGGCCAATCGATGAATCATATTGTTGAGCCACCCACTTCTTAGAAGCGATATTCGGGTGATTCATCATGTAGTTCAAGGCTTTAGGCAATTCTTCCTTCGGCAAATCCGCTACGGAATCTATCTTAAATTTCTTGAATTCTTGGAAGTAAGCAGGCTCTTTGTACTCGCGGTGGTATACCGGAGCACCTCCACCTAATACTAAATCATCTGCTGGAACGTCCGCCACTAACACGCCATCTTGATAGAATTCAAGACGTTTTGTATCCGTCACGGTACCAATTTGCTCACAATTTAAATCCCACTTATCAAAAATACGTTTCGCTTCATGCTCACGACCCTTCTCCACCACGATTAACATACGCTCTTGAGACTCCGATAACAAGATCTCAAACGGCTGCATGTTCGGTTGACGTGTAGGAACTTTGGAAAGATCAATAATCATTCCGTGTTCTCCTTTCGCAGACATTTCAGACGTCGAGCAAATAATACCCGCCGCACCCATATCTTGAATACCGATCACACACCCAGCTTCGATGATTTCCAAAGAAGCCTCTAATAACAATTTCTCCTGGAATGGATCTCCTACTTGAACCGCAGGTAATTTCTCTGACGACTTCGCCGTAATATCTTCCGAGGCAAAACTCGCACCACCGATTCCATCTTTACCTGTAGCCGAACCTACGATAAATACCCCGTTACCCACGCCATAGGAAATAGCAGAAGCCTGCGTTCCTACTTTTAAAATACCCGCAGAAAAAGCATTTACTAAAGGGTTAACATTATAACAATCATCGAATTGAACCTCACCACCCACGGTAGGGATTCCAAAGGCATTACCATAATCTCCAATCCCCTTCACCACACCTTTTACTAACCACTTCGTTTTCGCTAAATCAATATTACCAAAACGTAAGGAATTTAATTGCGCAATCGGACGCGCACCCATCGTGAAAATATCCCGATTAATTCCACCCACACCTGTCGCAGCACCTTGGTAAGGCTCTAAAGCCGACGGGTGATTATGTGATTCAATCTTAAATGCACAGCCTAAACCATCCCCTAAATCAACCAAACCCGCATTTTCCTCACCCGCTTTCGCTAACATACGTGGCGAGTCTTTAGGCAAAGTCTTCAACCAAACGATTGAATTCTTATAGCTACAGTGCTCAGACCACATCACAGAGAAAATCGACAATTCGGTAAAATTAGGTTTGCGACCTAAAATCTCCTGAATGCGATCATATTCCTCGGGTAATAATCCTAATTTTTTGGCTGTTTCGACGGTGGGAAGGGTTCCGATTGATTCCACTTAATTGAGTTTAAAATTGAAATGCAAAGATAGGAAATCTAGAGTAGAGAGCAAAGAGTATAGAGTAGAGAGAAAACACATCTTATATCTTGACTCTCTTATCTACTCTCTCTAATCTCAAACTTAAAGCATAAAGCATAGAGCACAAAGCATAAATCTGGAATAAAAAATGGCTAAAGCCCATTTTTTATAGTGTAAGTGATTTTAGATCTCCTATAAAACACAAGTATTTAACAAAAAACATTTCATCCATTCATTCGCGAAGCGAATACCTACTTTGTGCTTTGTGCTTTGCTCTTTGTGCTTTGAATTTAAAGAATGTCCGGTGGTTAAAACCACCCGGACATTCTTTAAATCCCCCAATACTCCCGATCCTCCGGAACATCGACATCTCGGAATTTGTCTGAAAAGTGGATGATCTCACAGAGCATTGGATTTTGGCGCCAAAATTTTCCTAAACCTTGATCTCCACTCCAACGACTAAAAAGTGGACGCAAAGCCTTTGGAATGAGTACAGGTGGTGAATTAACCCCTTGAAACGAAGCAACAATAGCTCGGTCTGGATTCGCAAGGGATATTATATTTTTCATGTGTGCATTCGTCAAAAAGGGTAAATCACACAAAAGAACTAGTACCGCCTTTTGCTGATCAATTGCTCTAAGGCCTACAGCAAGTGATTCTCCCATTCCTTTTTCCCACTTTTCTACTTGAACATAAGATAGACGAGAAAATTCCTTTTGTAAATTCTCTATTATACTGACTGTCTTTTCTACCTCTGCACCTAAACAAACGACCACCTCTTGACACACACTAAATGATAAGCGTATAGAACGCTCTAAAAGGCTTTGGCCCTGGTATACTAATAATTGTTTGGCTTCTCCTAAACGGGACGAAGCACCCGCCGC
>CAILUB010000366.1 GCA_903837305.1 uncultured Cytophagaceae bacterium | reverse complement strand
CGCATAAATACATACTAACATGGCACACAAAAAAGGCGCCGGATCATCCAAAAACGGTCGCGAATCACATTCAAAACGATTAGGCGTTAAGTTATTTGGAGGTCAAGCAATCATTGCAGGAAATATCATCGTTCGTCAACGAGGTACAGCTCACAACCCTGGTTTAAACGTAGGAGTGGGGAAAGATCACACATTGTTCGCTTTAGCGGATGGTGTTGTTAAGTTCAAAAAAGGTTTCAAAGGACGTTCATACGTTCACGTATTACCTATTTCAGCAGATGCAGCTCCTGCAGATGCACCAGCAAAAGCTCCAGCTAAGAAAGCAGCTCCAGCTCCAGTAGCAGAAGCAGCAGTTGAAGCAGCTCCAGTAGCGGAGGCTCCAGCTAAAAAAGCTCCTGCGAAAAAAGCAGCAGCTCCAGCAGCAGAGAAAAAAGCTCCAGCGAAAAAGGCGGCGAAAGCTGAGTAATTTTCCTCGGTAGATATAGAGAACCCGGCATGAAAATGCCGGGTTTTTTTGTTTTTTGGAAACCAAATAGGCCGTACCTTTGTTCTAGATTTTAAAATACCCCTCATGAATACAGTTTCAACTATCCATATTTACACCGAATCTACCCCTAATCCACACTCCATGAAGTTCGTCTTCAATATGGAGTTGCTACCAGAAGGGATGTCATTCGATTATACCCAACCAGCAGACGGATTAACGAAGGAGAAAAACTCGCCTTTAGCGGTCGCTCTTTTTGGATTTGATTTCGTATCTCGCGTTTTCATCACGAACAACTTCATCACCTTAACAAAATCTGAGTCAGTGGCTTGGGAAGATGAGTT
Organism: uncultured Cytophagaceae bacterium; assembly: GCA_903837305.1. GTDB lineage: Bacteria > Bacteroidota > Bacteroidia > Cytophagales > Spirosomataceae > Aquirufa. The sequence continues at coordinate 7,776 of CAILUB010000366.1, read as the reverse complement.
ATTCGGGATCAAGACCTATTTAAAGAAATATTTCGAGGAGAAGCAACCCGTTTTCTCTCTACCAGAATCAACGATTGCTGACGACCAGTCTAACGACACACCAGCTATCAAGCAAATCAAGCAAGCCCTAGATGAATACGTTCGCCCAGCCGTAGAATCCGATGGCGGCGCGATCACCTTCCACTCGTTTGACGAAGCAACAGGCCAAGTAAAGGTTTTATTACAAGGTTCTTGCTCAGGATGCCCATCATCAACCATGACCCTAAAGCAAGGGATCGAAGCGTTATTAACGCGTATGGTTCCGGGTGTGAAGGAAGTGGTGGCGGAAGGGGTTTAAAATTTCCGGAGGAAATTTCAAGAGTAGAGATAAGAGAGTATAGATTGTAGATGATAGAGTAGAGAATTTTTATCTCCTCTCTTCACTCTATAATCTCTGCTCTTTTTCATTATCTATACTCTCTACTCTATAATCTCTAATCTAAATATTGCAGTACCTCCCGCAACTCCTCCACCTCTCTAAAATTCTCATGCTCCACCTTGTGCGAAACAACCTCGTGAGCCCAAGTTGTATGGTAAGGTACATGAATGCCGTGTCCGCCTACTGCGAGTACCGGTAGAATATCTGATTTCAATGAATTCCCAATCATCGTGAAATGTGCTGGATCGACATCAAGGTGTTTGATCAGTTTTAAATAATCGCTTTCCTGCTTATCGGACATTATTTCGATGTGGTGGAAATATTGCTCTAAGCCAGATTTAGCGAGTTTGCGTTGTTGATCCAACAGGTCGCCTTTGGTGGCCACGACTAATCGGTATTTGCCTTGCAAGGATTGCAAAACTTCTACTACGCCTGGAAGAATTTCGATATCTCTATCGAGTAACTCTTTGCCTAGATTGAGAATCTTTTCGATTCCGTCTAGGCCCATCGTTCCTCCAGAAACTTGAATCGCTGTTTCGACCATGGAAAGCATAAAACCTTTGACCCCATAACCATAGAGGGCGAGGTTATTCATCTCGGTTTTGAAGAGTTCTTGTCCTGTCGTGTGTGCAGGTAGAAAATCTTCCATTAACGCAGAAAACTTGTCCTCCGTCTCTCTAAAATAAGGTTCGTTCACCCAAAGGGTGTCGTCTGCGTCGAATGCGATTACGTGTTCCATGGTGCTAATATAAAAAAAGAGTAGAGATTATAGAGCATAGAGTAGAGATGGTCTAATCTCTATCTACAATCTTTACTCTCTACTCTATTATCTCTTATCTCAACTTCTTAATAAGAAGTAGCAATCGTAATAAAATCAGCCGCCACTAACGAAGCGCCACCGATTAAACCACCGTCTACGTCTGGGCAAGCGAATAATTCTTTTGCGTTTTTCGCGTTGCAGCTTCCACCGTAAAGGATAGAGATGCTGTCGGCTACGCTTTGGCCATATTTCTTAGCGATGTGTGCGCGTAAAAAGGCGTGCATTTCTTGTGCTTGATCTGAAGAAGCGGTTAAACCGGTTCCGATTGCCCAGATGGGTTCGTAAGCGATCACCACTTTGCTGAATTCCTCCGCTGAAAGGTGGAATAAGCTTTCTGTTAATTGTTGTGCTACGTGGCCCAAGAAATCTGCGCCTTCACGCGTTTCTAAGCTTTCGCCACAGCAGAATAAAGGCGTTAAGCCGTTTGCCAAAGCTGCGTCTGTTTTAGCCGCTAATTGCTCGTTTGATTCTGCGAAGTATTGACGACGCTCTGAGTGTCCTAAGATGACATATTGTACGCCAGCAGAAGCTAACATGGGAGCAGAAATCTCTCCTGTGTAAGCGCCAGAGGCTTTTTCGTGGCAGTTTTGGGCTGCAACTGCTAAATTTGGAATGCCATCAATGACTTGATTTACACCTGTCAAATACAAAGCCGGTGTCGACATTATCACTTGAACATCCGCGGAAACGCTAGACTTCACTAATTCTGCTACTTCTGTAGCCAAAACGAATGCCTCTTGCGCCGTTTTGTTCATTTTCCAGTTACCTGCAACAATTTTTTTTCTCATACGTTCATCATTTAAGTCCTAAAATTACGAATGCTTTCGGTGGAATGAAAATTAGCACGAAAAATTAGGCCGGATATTTCTGAAGATTCCCACATTTAGCGTATTTTCACACCTTATATGAATGTTAACCTTGCTATGAAAAAAATCAGCACCGGATTACTGCTTTTCCTTTTAAGTTTCCAGGCCTTTTCACAGGATTTATTCCCGCATACCCAGCAAAAATGGGTGGATTCCGTTTTCAATTCTTTGAGTGTAGACGAGAAGATCGGCCAATTGTTGATGCCCCGTGGAAATGTGGCGGATACCTATGACACAACGCGTTTGTATTCGATTGTGAAAGACTACCACGTGGGAGGCTTTGTGCTATTTAAAGGGCATCCGGTGAAGCAGGCGGTTCTAGTGAATGAATTACAACATAGAACAAAAGTTCCGCTGTTTATCGGGATGGATTTAGAGTGGGGGTTGGCGATGCGCTTGGATTCGACATTCCGTTTCCCATACCAAATGACTTTAGGCGCGATGCAAGGAAATACGGCTTTGATCGAGAAGATGGGCGTCCAAATAGGGGAGCAATGTAGAAGAATGGGCGTGCACATTAATTATGCTCCTGTGGTAGATGTGAACAATAATCCGTTGAATCCGGTGATTAATTTCCGCTCGTTTGGGGAGAATCGGGAGGATGTGACGGCAAAGGCTTTGGCCTATATGAAAGGACTCCAGAAAGCCGGAATCATCACTTCTGCGAAACATTTTCCAGGCCACGGCGACACAGGCGTGGATTCGCATGTAGACATTCCGGTGTTGAACCACTCGCGTTCACGCTTGGATAGTTTGGAATTATACCCGTACAAAGAATTGATCTCGAATGGTTTGCAAGGCGTGATGGTGGGTCACCTGAATCTGCCGGCTTTAGATACGACTGCCTCATTAGCTTCTACTCTTTCGAAACCGATTGTGACGGGTTTGTTACGTGACGAAATGAAGTTTCAGGGCCTCGTGTTTACGGATGCGATGGATATGAAAGGGGCGACCAAAATGTTCCCAGAAGGCACGGCGAACGTGAAGGCGATCCTGGCGGGGAACGATATTTTAGAGACGTTTGTGGATGTTCCGGCTGCTTTTGATGCGATTAAGAAGGCGTTAACGAATGGCGAAATCTCGCAAGAGGATATCGATAGCCGGGTGAAGCGTATTTTACATGCCAAAGCCTGGGCGGGTCTAGCCCACTATTCTCCCATCGTCGTGGAAAACTTACTCAAGGATTTAAATCCGATTAAGAGTGAAGTGTTGAACCGCGAATTAGCGGAGAAGACGATTACGTTAATCAAGAATCCGGGCGAGTTAGTTCCCATTAAAGCTTTGGACAAAACACGCATCGCAACTTTAGCGATCGGGAAGCCATCTTACGGTGCTGCTTTCCCTACCGAGTTCCAAAAAATGGCCAACAACTACGTCGAAATGCCTCATTTCTATGTAGACGAAACGAGTGCGGATACGACGATTGCACGCATTGAAAATACCCTAAAAAACTACGATGTGGTGTTGATGGGGATTCACAGCATTTCGATTCGTCCGGCGAATAATTATAGTTTGAAGCCGGCAATCAAGGCTTTAGTGAACCGTTTTGCCACGCCTAAAACGGTGGCAATTCATTTTGCAAACGTGAATACGTTGACACAATTTGATAGCTTGAAGAACGCAGGAGCCTTACTGACGGCTTATCAGGATGGAATAACGCAGCAGGAAGCGGCGGCGGAGATTGTGTTTGGGGCGATTCCGGCGACGGGGAAATTACCGGTTAGTTTGAATGCGATTTATAAGCAGGGAATGGGTTTGACAACGACTTCCTTGGCGCGTTTGCAATACAATTTACTTCCGGAAGCGGTGGGCATTTCGTCTGCCTACTTAAACGCGAAAGTGGATTCGATGGCGAAATTAGCGATCGCGGTGAAGGGCGCTCCGGGTGTGGTGGTGTTGATTGCCAAAGAAGGGAAGGTTATTTACCACAAAGCTTTTGGCAACCAGATATACGAAACGACAGTTCCACTGAAGACCTCTGATATCTTTGATTTAGCTTCTATTACGAAGATCTCTACTTCGGTTCCGGCCTTAATGAAATGGCAAGATGAGGGTAAATTCTCCTTGAAAACGACGAAGGGCCAACTGGTTCCCTCCTTTGCTAAATCGAATAAATCAGGACTTTTATACGAAGATGTGTTAACGCATCAGGCTCGCTTGAAAGCTTGGATTCCGTTCTGGATGGACTATATCGATAGTACCGACATGATTTTCCACAGCAAGAAATTCCAAGCTAAATACACGCAGGACGATGTGAAGTACAAATATGTGGAACGTTTCTTGAGCCCGGCCTCTGGGGAAGCACGATTGAAGAAGAAAATTACCGATCAAAAGGCCATGTGGAAAGAATTCGTAGACATCACGAAAGATGTGACCCGTTGGAGACCATTCACGCTTTCATACGCTCAATCTGAGGAATATCCTACTTCCGTCGCACCTAATTTGTGGGCGCACAAAACGATGAAGGAGCAGATAATGACGGCGATTAAAGAGAGTCCTTTGCGAGAGAAGAAGGAATATGTGTACTCGGATTTGTCTTATTATTTATTGCCATCCGAGTCGCCGCGTATGACCGGAAAGCCTTGGACGGACTTTTTAGCAGATTCGTTTTACAAACCTTTAGGGGCATCGACTTTAGTTTATCAAGCAGAGAAACATTTCCCATTAGCGCGTATCGTGCCATCGGAATATGATTCTCTTTTCCGTAAGACCTTGATTCATGGCAAGGTGCACGATGAGGGTGCGGCCTTATTAGAGGGAATTTCAGGTCACGCGGGCTTGTTCGGGAATGCGAATGACTTAGCGAAATTGATGCAGATGTACCTCCAAAAAGGCTATTACGGAGGTCAGCAATTCATTCAAGAATCCACCATCAAACAGTGGACATCTTACCCTTTCAGTGCGGAAGAAAATGCGCGTCGCGGTGTAGGATTTGACAAGGTGGATCGCAACAAGGCGGGCATTTCTGCTGCGGCTTCGGCCAGTCCGGAGAGCTTCGGTCACTCTGGTTTTACGGGAACATATACCTGGATTGATCCTACGCAGGATTTAGTCTACGTATTCTTATCGAATCGAGTGTATCCGACGCGGAATAATTCCAAAATTTCGGACATGAACATTCGCACCGGAATCAATGAAGTGATCTACCAAGCGATTAAAAAAGGAAACTAATATGCGCATTCTCATCACGGGGGGTACAGGTTTTGTGGGTGGTGCTCTGAAGCAATTTTTGCTGACTCAGGGGCACGAGGTGGTGATTTTATCGCGATCTGGCGGAGACTTCCAATGGGATGTTTCCTATGGCTACATCGACCCAGCGGCTTTCGAAGGCGTAGATGCGATCGTGCATTTAGCCGGGGCGGGCATCGCGGACGAACGCTGGTCTGCCGCGCGCAAAAGAGAATTAATTAATAGCCGCGTGCGTAGCACAGCAGTTTTATACCAGGCTTTATCAACGATTCCTCATTCCATTAAGACCGTCGTTTCTGCTTCCGCCATCGGTTTTTACGGGGCTGATTCGGGCGAGCAGGAATGCGTGGAAACCTCGCCTGCAGGCTTGGATTTTCTGGCGGATTGCACGAAACAATGGGAAGAGGCAGTGGACCAAATCGCAAGCCTAGGTTTACGTGTTGCGAAAGTCCGCATCGGTTTAGTGATGGGTGCTTCTGGGGGCATTTTTCCTGTGATATCGAAGCCGATCCGCTGGGGCGTGGGGGCTAATTTAGGATCAGGAAAGCAATGGCAATCCTGGATTCACATTAACGACTTAGTGAGAATATTTAACGAGTTATTGATAAATTCTTCTCTTTCAGGAACCTATAATGGCGTGGCTCCGGAACCGATTCGGGCGGGAGATATGAATAAGCAAATTGCCAAAGCATTGCACAGACCCTTCTTCTTACCTTCTATCCCCGGCTTTTTGCTTCGCCTGGTTTTAGGCGAGATGGCCTGTTTAGTGTTAGGGGGTAGCCGTGTGTCTTCGGCGAAGATCGAGAAAGATGCCTCCTTTTCCTTTACCTTTGTTCGCTTCGAGGAAGCATTAAAAGAAATCGTACATGTCTAAAAAAATATTGATTTATTGCGGGTCTTCGAAAGGCCATAATCCGGTTTATGCGGAGCAAGTAGTGAAATTAGCGCAGGCCTTGCATGCACACGGTTGCCAGGTGATTTTTGGTGCTGGAAGTGTGGGTTTGATGGGTGTTTTAGCCGATGAATTCTTGCGCTTAGGCGGTCACGCGATTGGTGTGATTCCTCAATTCATGGAACCATGGGAAGTAAAGCACAAAGGTTTGCCAGAGCTGCATGTGACGGATACGATGCACACGCGTAAAGCTTTGATGGCCGATATGGCGGATGGCGTTATTGCGATGCCGGGAGGCTTTGGGACTCTAGACGAATTGTTCGAAATCCTTACTTGGAAACAATTAGATCTGCACGAGATGCCGGTTTCGGTGTTCAATATCAATGGCTATTTTGACCACCAGTTGAAGCAAATTCAGCACATGGTGGATGAGGGTTTCTTGAAGCAACCGAATATGGATGCCTTGCAAGTAGAATCAGATCCGGAGAAATTAGCGGATTGGATCATGGCCTATGAGCCGGAGAAGATGGAGAAAAAGTGGATTTACGTAGGATGAAAAAGACGTTGTTCTTCTTGTTAATTTCGGTTAGTCTGCTGGCCCAGAAGGCCCCTGAGAACTTAGGCTCTGCCGTCAATTCTGAATATGCGGAATTGAATCCGGTGATTTCACCTGATGGCAGGACCTTGTATTTTGGGCGTAAAAGTCATCCAGCGAATCGATTTGGAGTGAAAGGCTCAGAAACAATTTCGGGGTCTCAGGATATTTGGTTTTCCGAGAAAGTAGGCAATGCTTGGAGTACGGCGCGTCGATTATCAGATATTTTAAACCGAGATCAGTATAATACGATTTTATCCATTTCCCCAGATGGCCAAACCATCTTATTAAAAGGGGCCTATGTGAACGGATCCTATGTAACTCGTGGTTTTTCTTTAGCCAATAAGACTGCAGGAGGGTGGACAGTACCCCAAAAAATAGATATCCCTGGTTATGAGCAAATGAGCAAAGGGAAGAATGAATATGGTTTTTTAACCATGGATGGGAAAGCCATTTTATTGGCGTTTTCCCGAAAAAAGAACAGTGAAGATGATGATATCTATGTGAGCTTTTTAGTGGATGGTCGCTGGACTCGCCCCATGGATGTAGGGGATGGGATCAATTCTAAATACTCGGAAACCACCCCGTTCCTTTCTGCGGATGGTAAGACCTTGTATTTTTCCTCTGATCGACCTGGGGGACAAGGAAGTCAAGATATTTATATGACGCGTCGATTAGATGAGACTTGGCAAAACTGGCGTAAGCCACAAAATCTAGGCCCCCCTGTGAATACGGATGAATATGATGCGTATTATTCTATTTCGGCAAAAGGAGATTACGCCTATTTTATGTCAGCCAAAGGTTCGCTAGGGAAGAAGGATATTTTTCGACTTTCAGTCGAGTCGCCTGACGCCTCAGGGACTGAGGGACTGAGTCCGAAGTCCGAAGGGAAAGAGTCCGGAGGAAAAGAGTCCGGTGGAAAAGTGGGTAATGCGCCAGCTGATGCCGCGATAGGGGATAGCCGTTTTGGCAATACGTCCACTCGATCTGTGACGT
>CAILUB010000365.1 GCA_903837305.1 uncultured Cytophagaceae bacterium | reverse complement strand
TTTAAATCTGGATCGGAAACATCGATGAGGACGTTTAAGCGCTCCATCATTTCCCAAAGGTCCATAGGGCGTTCGAAAGTGAGGTATTTAGCCTTCATACGTTGAACATATTCGTATGTTTGGCGGGAGCGCATTTTACGGTAGTGCTCTTTTACGGCGGCGGTGATATCACCTTGATCGTAATTTCTGAATTGCTCTTTTTCTTTAACAGGGGTTTCCATAGTCCTAGATTTTGGAACTAATTTACTCAAAGCGATGGAAAAATAAAATTATGACTTCAGGATTAATAGAATGATAGCGCTTGCTAACATTAAAAGTCCCATCACAAAGAAGATAGATGGATTTAATCCTGGTACCGTATTTTCGGCTAAAGATGCCTCGTAGGGGTTCTCTGAAAGGTAACGAACGGGAATTTCTTGTCCTATTTCGCAGGTTTTGGCCAAACCTTTATCCGCTTCACGCCTAAATTCTAATCCATTCACATAGTAAGAGACGATGGGGAAATAGATGGGGAATCGGCCGCTGTGGTCATCGCGTGAATAACGTTTCGAGATTTCAACGATTTTACCATAGGTCATCTTAGAATTGTGCACCCATTGCTTACGCTTTTTGAAAAGAACAAACCCAAATCCAATCAATACCACAGAAATCAACGTGAACGCACCCAAGAACAAGGGCATCGATCCGTGAAATTCGCCAGTAGGCCGAGCTGATATTAATAAGATTCCGAACATAATAGGGGTGCTGAAAACAATCCAACACCCAAAAAAACGACAAATAATACTGATTATCAAATAAATAGAGTTTACTTCAGATTTGTGTTCAAGTTGTATTTTAATAGGATAAAATAAGATTTTTGTATTATTTGAAAAAACATGATTCAAAAACAGACTGATCTTTGAAAAAAATGGTAGAATTACTAAAAACAAGTAGAAGAAAACCGACAAAATGCCCGAAAAATATATTTTCAGAAAATTTTAAATATCAGACAAATTTGTATTTTTGGTCTCTCTAAACCTCAAAAAAGATGAAAAGTAGCGTAAAATTCCAACTCATGTCCATGATGTTCCTGATGTTCTTCGGATGGGGCGCCTGGTACGGCCAAATGAGTAAATACTTACTCGATAATTTACATGCAACAGGCGACCAAGTGGGAAACGCCTACACCACTTTTGCCATCGCCTCCATCTTCGCCCCTTTCTTTGTGGGTTTAATTTCTGACCGATTCTTCGCAGCCCAAAAAGTGATGGGCTTTTTGAATATTCTGGGCGGAGTTATCCTTTATTTTTTAAGTTTAGAGAGGGATCCAGAGACATTCTTTTGGTATATTTTGGCCTATACACTTTGCTTTGCCCCTAATTTGGCCTTATCGAATTCAATTGCGATGAACCAAATGTCTAATCCAGAGAAAGAATTTCCGAGCATTCGGGTGACCGGAACCATCGCTTGGATTGTGGTGACGAATATCATCGGATTTTATGCTTTAGGAGACAAAGTAGCCATATTTGAAATCGCGATGTATACTTCCTTCTTGTTAGGAATCTACTCTTTTACCCTACCGAATACGCCTCCTAAGGCCGATAAAAATGCGTCAGTGGCACAGATTTTAGGATTAGATGCGTTGAAATTGTTCAAGGATCGTTCCTTTTTGATCTTCTTTATCTCTTCTATTTTGATTTGCATCCCCTTGTCGTTCTATTATGCGATGGCAAATCCTTCCTTAACGGATTCGCACATGAGCAATGTGGAGAATAAAATGTCCTTAGGGCAGGCCTCAGAAGTGATTTTCATGCTGTTGATTCCGATAGCCTTTACGCGCTTAGGAGTAAAGAAGATGCTCGTGGTGGGTCTAGTGGCGTGGATTATTCGATTCCTTTGCTTCGGTTATGGAGATGGAATTTCAAGTGAATGGATCTTATACATCGGAATTATCTTACACGGAGTTTGTTACGATTTCTTCTTTGTGACTGGCCAGATTTATACGGACCAAAAAGCAGGCGAGAAAATCAAAAACTCAGCTCAAGGCTTGATCACTTTCGCGACTTATGGAATCGGAATGGGTATAGGTTCGAAACTTTCGGGCATCGTCCTCGATTATTATACGGTGAATGATGTGAAGGATTGGCAAGCGGTTTGGATGGTTCCAGCTGCCATTGCTGGTGTGGTATTATTGCTGTTCGTGTTCTTCTTTAGCGAGGCTAAAAGTAAACCTACGTATTCTTAATCTTTCGTAACATATAAGGTACGATTGAAGGAAAGAAGCGCTTCATAAATAGGCCAAAACCTTCGAGGAAACCGCCTACAAAGAATTCGTTTTTCTGAGCTAGAATAGCTTGCAAGATTTTCTGTGCGGTGAAGTTAGGATCTAAGCCTTTGGCCTGATTCGGATCCATCTTTCCGTAAGCCTCCCCTTTCTCGTTCATCGCGTGAAGGGAGATATTCGTCATGATGTAACCCGGCAAAATCGTGGTCACGCGAATCCCCTCATTGAAAACTTCTGCCCGAACGGAATCAAAGAATCCGATCAACGCGTGTTTCGTCGCACCATAAGCGGCCCTGCGCGGAGTGGAAATCCGACCAGCCACAGACGCAATCGGAACGAAAACACCCGATTGTTGAGCAGTAAAGACAGGCAAAACAGCCTGTGTTAAGGAGACAATCGAGAAGAAATTCACCTCAAAAAGGCGTCGATAGACATCGAATTCCGTGTCTTTCACAAAAGATCGCTGAGAAACACCCGCGTTTAAAATCAAGTAATCGATGCGACCATAGGTTTGAATCACATCTTGCACGCGATCCGCGTGCTCTGATAATGAAAGCATATCAAACGGAAGCACGTAGGCATTGCCGCAGGCTTTGGCCACTCGTTGTAATTCCTCTTCCCTGCGCGCAGACAACACTAACAACGCGCCTTCAGCCGCAAAAGCGTAGGCTAAAGCTTCTCCAATTCCGGACGACGCGCCCGTAATCCAAACAACTTTATTGTGAAATTTCATGGGATGCGAGTTTTGCTTCTAAGGCTTGGAAGAAATCGGCCATCGGATTCACTTCGAGGCGTTGTAATTTCTGCCATAAACGAACGGCTTTGGTCATTAATCCGCTTTCAATTAAGAATCCATCGTGTCCATACAAGGAATCGATGACTTGGAAAGAGGCACCAGGAATGTATTTGGCTAAAAACTCTTGCTCCACAATGGGGAACAAGGCATCGGATTTAATACCGATAACGAGCGTTTTAGATTGAATCAGTTTCAATGCGGCGATAGCACCAC
>CAILUB010000364.1 GCA_903837305.1 uncultured Cytophagaceae bacterium | reverse complement strand
ATTTACCCCTCTACGCTGAAAAGCAGTTGGACGATTAATCAAGGCTGGCATTTTAAAGTGAATGCCATTGTCCATCGCGTAAGCTGCATCTTGCCAGTTCCAAGCATCTAATTGTACGACGCTAGAAGAACCAGGGATCATACCACCTTGAGGGGTGATTTGCGCTAATAAAACACCATTCGAACGCACCGTGTTGATGATTTTCGAATCGGTATTATAGGCTACGATCGAACGGATATTCGGGTTCATTTCACCTAATTCCTGGATGTCTACCGTTGATTTGGTGGAAACGAATTCCACTAAACCAAGACTTGAATTAGGGGCGATTAAGCCAGGATAGACTTGCTTTCCTGTGGCATCAATGCGCTCCACGTCCCCTGAGATTGATACAGGAGTAGCAGAAACGGATTTGATTTTGCCTTTTTCGAGAACGAGCGTGCCGTTTTCGATGATGGTTCCGTTACCCACGTGAATCGTACCGCCTGAAATGACGATGGTCTTGCTTTGGGCAGGGGACGGGTGCATAGTTTCTTGCGCAAGAGCTGCAAAGCCGCTAAGCGCAAAGAAAAGTGTATATATGATCTGTTTTTTCATCTTAAATTCTAGTTTTCAGTGTTATCCCAACGGCTCGAAATACGGTCCCAAATGCTGTTTCCATGGTGGTGATCATCCTCGCACTCGTTTTCCGCCTTATAAGATGGAGTAGCTGGGCGAGTGGATGCGCCTCCTTTTTTAGCGCCGATCATCTTGTGAACTAGGCGTTGTTTTTCCGCTTTCAGTTCCGCTTGGCGAATCAAGTCTGCCGCGCGATCGAATACGACTGCGCCGTCGACGATCGTATGCTCGGATTTAGCATAAATCGATAAAGGATTATCTGACCAAACAACGATATCCGCATCCTTACCTTCCTTGATAGAGCCGACGCGGTCAGCGACGTGTAACATTTTGGCAGGATTCAACGTCACCATTTTCAAGGCGTCTTCTTCTCCCATGCCCGCATATTTTACCGATTTCGCCGCTTCTTGATTCAAACGACGTGCCATTTCTGCATCATCTGAATTAATACCTACGTTTACACCTGTCTTTTGCATCAAGTACGCGTTTTGCGGAATCGCGTCTGTCACCTCTATTTTGTAGCCCCACCAATCCGAGAACGTAGACGCGCTCGCACCATGTTTAGCCATAATATCAGCCACTTTATAGCCCTCTAAAATGTGGGTGAATGTGTTCACCGTGAAGCCAAAATGATCCGCCACTTTCATCATCGCGTTAATCTCGCTTTGTACATACGAGTGGCACGTGATGAAACGCTTGTGGTTTAGAATCTCCACTAAAGTCTCTAATTCCAAATCGACACGCTTGCCTGGACCTTGTTTTTCATAGTCTCTTGCACGCGTAAAGGCATCCATTAACACCTGCTCCACGCCCATACGCGAGTCTGGGAAACGAGGATTCGAGGTATTCCAAGAACGTTTAACGTTCTCGCCTAAAGCAAACTTGATAAATGGATCCCAGTTCGCAAACTTCATTCCCTCGGCATTAGCACCCCAGCGTAATTTCAATAATTGCGTTTGGCCACCGATGGTGTTACAAGATCCGTGCAAGATATGGCTGGAAGTCACACCACCGCTTAATTGACGGTAGATATCTACATCATCTGGATCGATCACATCTTGAATACGCACCTCAGCGGTTACTGATTGTGAACATTCGTTGATACCGCCTGTTCCCGCAATGTGCGAGTGTTCGTCGATGATACCTGCCGTTACGTGTTTACCCGTTCCGTCGATTACGCGTGCTGCTGGATCTTTCAATCCTTTACCGATTGCCGCGATTTTACCGTTCTTTAAAAGCACATCGCTGTTTTTTAAAACGCCGGATTTTTCATTGGTCCAGACCGTCGCGTTCTTGATCAAGATGGTTTCAGAAGTCGCTGGCTTAGGCGTTCCGTATCCTGCAAATGGATAGATGACCGAACCTAAGTCTAATTTATCTTCTTTCTTCCCTGCTTTCTTCGCTACCGTATCGGCTGCTGCAGAAGCCACTGCTTTCCACGAAACCCAGTCACCGTTAGCTAATTGGCCTGTTCCGGTGAAGGTTGCATCAGCAAATGTTCCGCTTAAGCGGGTGCGCTTGCCTTTGTCCGCTTTCGAAGAGAAAGTTAAGTTGATTAAGGATTCTTTTTGGGAGAAATCAACAGCAGTGGTGTCTTTTCCCAAAATCTGTACTTTATAGCCTCCTGGCTCGCCCGAGATGCTTAGAGTAGCAGTAGTCGAACCTAAATTAAGGGCATATTTCCCGGCTAAAGAATTCCATTGCTCTTTCGCAATCGGATAGGCATCGCCTTGCACCCAGTTCTCAATAATGCTTGTTTTATCAGCGAATACGGGGCCATTCGTGATCACGAAATTGGCTAATTTACCTGCATCCAGACTACCAACCATATCTGAAACTCCTAAAATAGCTGCCGGATTAGTTGTTAATGCCTCTAAGGCTTTTTGCTCACTTAAGCCGTATTGAATGGCTTTGCGCACATTCGCAAGGAAACTGGTCACATCTTTCAATCCGTGGGTTGTTAGTGCAAAAGTTAAACCCGCCTTTTCAAAGTTTGCCGGATTCGTAGGCGCTAATTCCCAGTGTTTCATATCCGCCACGTTTACAAAACGCGCGTCCGTCGGATCCTCTAAATCCATCGCTTGCGGGAAGTCCAAAGGCAAAATGAATTTCGCATTCGACGCTTTCATCTCATCCATGCGTTGGTATTCATTACCACTCGCCTTGATAATGTATTGAACGCCAAACTCATCACCGATTTTATCTGCACGTAAAACAGACCACTTATCGGTAACTTCGAAGATTTGAGGAAGGCCTTGGATCTCATTGAAGGAGGCCAAAGACAAATTCGTTCCTTCTTTCGCCGGCTTCGATTTGTACCAAGTGGCGTCTAAGAAGTTTTGGCGTAAAAGTGCAACGGAACCCATCAAAGAGCCCGGATAATCTTGCGCTGATGAACCTTTATTGAAGGAATAGTGTGCAGATGCCTTCTCCTTTAAAACCACTAGGTTTTCTTTTTGCTTTGCTAAACTTACGAAAACACCCGTTCCGCGGGAGATACCGTCCATTTGGTGCGTTAAAACCGTGCCAAAACCTAGTTTGCGCAGATCCTTCGCTTTCGAATCATTCACCTCAAATAATTTCGCGTGCGAAACCTCCGATTTAATCGCCTGATTCCAAGAATAAGGGCCTTTAGTGTTCGAAATCATTTGGGATGGGGAGCGGAAACCGCCACCGCCAGCAGCAACGGCTGACATACCGTAATCGGTGTAAATATCGATGAAAGACGGATAAATGTATTTTCCGCCACAATCGATAACCACCGCGTCTTTAGGGACCGCAACGGCACCTACGGATTCGATCTTACCATTTTTAATGACCAAAGTAGCCTTAGTCAAGGTCGTTTTTGCATCTTTCACGATGGTCGCGTTCGTGAAGGCATAATAGCCATTCGACGGACTTGCGACGTCATTAATCGGGAAAGTGACTTGTGAAAAGAGAGACGTGCTCACGAAGAGGAACAGGGCTCCCAGCCAAAAAGGTTGAATTTTTTTCATTCGTTAAATATATGTTAGAGTTTAAAGATAGAAAAATTTTGTCTTTGGCCTATCTTTGTCTACACATTTTGCCTAAGTCTATCATGAACACCGCTCTTACCATCGCCACCTTAGTGGCGAATCCTGAATCCCATGCCCGTTTATTGAATACGCTTTCTTTTATGGAAAATTCGGGCGCTCGTAAAATTTCCAAGTTTGAGCACAAGAAAGAGGTCAGCCTGATCATCTTAAAGCACGCTGCAGAGGAGCATCGTCACGCATACTACCTTAAAAAACAGATTAGTAAATTAGTTCCATCTGGATTCGAGACCTATGACGATTCGTTCTTGATCAACCCGCGCTCCTCCCGCTTCTACTTAGACGTGTTAGACTTGCGTGTCAGCCAATACGCGAAGAAAAAACTAAGCCTAACTGGATACGATGTAAAATGGGCAGCCTATTTATTAGTGACTTACGCCATCGAGTTACGCGCGGATGAATTGTACCCAATCTACCAACAAATCCTGACAGAATCGAAGTCAAAAGTGCAAGTGAAATCCATCATCGTAGAAGAAGAGGGACACTTAGAAGAGATGATCGCGCAATTAAAGGCTACCTGGCCAGACTGGGAGAAACATGCCGCCGTAGCCGTTCAAATCGAAACCGAATTGTATCAGGACTGGGTGAATTCACTAGTAGATACTAAGGCGTAATTTCGATTAAAAGCCTCTTGCTGCATCTTAAATAGTTCCGCTATCGCACGGATGGTTTTTTTCGACATCCCTTTTTTATATTTCAAGATATCGGAAATCAAACCTTCGCTTACTTGCAGTTTTCGAGCAAGATCCACCGCCTTCAAACGATGTTCTGCCATCAATGATTTCAATAATTGGACAGGATCCAGATTTCTAAAATGACTTTTTTGTTTATCATAAGTCTCGATCAGCAAGGTCAAGAGATTAATCTCATCTTGAATGGCAGGCGTTAATTTAGTGTTAAAAACGAGTTTTTCGAGTACGTCGCAATAGCTTTCATATTGAGTATCGGAGTCAATAACGCGGTATTTGATGGGAGTAATCATGGAATTAGTAGATACTAATGTTGTACTGTAATCCTTTCTGGCAGAGCTTCGAGTAGTCTGCATGACTTCCTATCCAGCAGATGAATAGATGGACTTGGTTTTCTCCAAATCCGTATTTACCAATGAGCCTAAATTGATTTCCTTTGATATTAAAAATCACGCGGCTCGATCCATTGCCCAGTAGGTCGCAGGAAGGAAAGGTAAATAAAATGTCTTCTGGTTTCTCCCAATCCGCGTTCCTGATTTTATCTACCCAATCTTCCAATGGGAAATAGCAGTTCGTGTGATTAATCGAAAAAAGAAAGATGGTTTTCTCTTTAATTAAATGGACTTTCATGGTGGTTAGGTTTACTTTAAAATAAACCTAGCACTAATCCGTCACAAACATACCACTAATACTTCACAAAACGTGAACTTCTCCCGTTTTTATCAACAAACTTTTAGTCTCGCCATTCACCTTGACTTTCGCCGTACTTCCTTTCAGTCCTTTCAGGTGTAAGGACGTTACTTTACCGTCTTTCCAACTCATTGAAACCTCAAATCCACCGCGGGTTTTCAGGCCTGAAACAGTTCCTTCTGATGCCCAAGCCGCTGGTAAAGCAGGTAAAGTTTCGATTAACTCTGGAGTGGATTGAATCAACATTTCTGCCACTGCCGCTGAGCCGCCAAAGTTTCCGTCTATTTGGAAAGGAGGGTGGGCATCGAATAGATTCGGGTAGGTACCGCCGCCGCGTGCATAATTAATTTTCACACCGTCTGGTTCTACGTATTTTAAGAGTTCGCGGTACATTTTGTAGGCGTGATCGCCGTCGCGAAGACGGGCCCAGAGGTTAATTCTCCAGCCTTTGGACCAGCCTGTTGTCTCATCCCCCTTGATTTCCAAGGTCTTTTTCGAGGCTGCGGCGATGGCCGGCGTTTCTGCGACGGTCACGTGTGTTCCTGGGTAGAGACCGTACAAATGGGATTGATGTCTATGTTTAGGGTCGGTGTCCTCCCAGTCGAAATACCATTCCTGCAGATGGCCTTTGGCACCTATTTGGTAGGGTAGCATTTTGGCCAAAGCCTTTTCTAAAGAGGCCTGGAAAGCCGGGTCTTTTTTAAGTATTTTTTCGGCTGCGATTAAGTCCAAAAATAACTCGCGAATCATCGCTAAATCCGCCGTCGCCCCATAGGATGTATCTCCGCGGTATCCTGTAGGGGTGATAAATCTATTTTCTGGAGAGGTCGAAGGAGATGTAATCAAGCGACCATTTTTATCCTCAATTAACCAATAGAGGCAGAATTCTGCCGCACCGCGCATCAAAGGATAGGCCTTCGCCTCTAGGAATTTCTTATCCTGCGAGAACAGATAATGTTCCCATAAATGGGTGGAAGCCCAGGTTGCACCCATCGGCCAGTTTGCCCAGCTTGGATCGCCATTTCCGAAATCCCCTACCGGATTCGTCATCGCCCAAATGTCCGAATTGTGATGGCATACCCAGCCTGGGGCATTATAAAACGTCTTCGCCGTAATGCGTCCCGTCTTTTCTAAGTTCTCTAAGAAACTCAAAAACGGCGCATGCATCTCCCCTAAATTGGTATTCTCTGCTAGCCAATAATTCTCTTCGGCATTAATATTCATCGTGTAATTACTCGACCAGGGCGGTTGAATATGCGGATTCCAAAGCCCTTGCAAGTTAGCTGGAACACCTGGCGTACGCGAGCTGGAGATCAATAAATACCGCCCAAACTGGAAATAAAGCGTCTCGAGGTAGTTGTCTTTTTCGCCTTTGGCATAACGTCTTAAGCGTTCATCTGTCGGTATTTCCGGGGCATTATCTTCCGGTAAACGTAGGTTCACACGCTTGAAAAAGGGTTGATAATCGGCTAAATGGCGTGCCAATAATTGTTCAGCTCCTTTATAGCTAGCCGCTTGCAATCGCTTTTCAGACAGTTCGTCCTCGTTCAATCCGTCTTTCGAAGGGCTCTTGTCGAAGCCATTAAAACTCGTCGCCATCGTCACTAATATGGTGGCGTCTGTACCGCCCATCATCTGCAAAGTGGAATCCGTTCGAACGACTTTACCGTCTGCCGATTGAATCAAAATGTCCGTGGCAAAACGTGTGCCTTTGTTCTCATCAAAAATGATGGGATTCCCCTTCTTTCTAACGTAATTAGGTTCTGCTCTAACGGGTGCCGTTCCTTTCGCATGCAGGTGGTTCACACTCGATTTAGTTTTGAATTTTAATAGGGAACTAAAGCGCAAGGTGAAGTTCAGCCCTTTTTTTTCCTTACTCGTCAAGTGAATCACGAATACATTATCTGGATGTGAAAAGAAATATTCTTTGCGGATTTCGTTACTGCCTGTATGGTAATGAACCGTCGAAACAGCCTTGTCTAAGCTTAATTCGCGGCGGTATTCCGTTGGATTTTCGTGGTTTAAATCCACATAAAGCGTACCTAGTGGAGCATAGGACTCCGAGAATTTACCTTGAATTTTACGGATTAAAGAATCAGCCGCTTTGTAATTTTCGAGACGCAAAGCCTCGCGAACCGCTGGCAAATTTTTGTAGGCCTCCTTGTTCATGTACGGATCCATGGGCTCCCCTGACCACAAGGTCAGGTCATTCAAGAAGATTTTATCGCTCTTTGTCCCGCCAAAAACCGTAGCCCCCTGCTTCCCATTTCCGAGCACAAGCGCCTCCTCAAAATACGTCGCCGGTTTATCATACCATAAACGCATGGGCTTCTGTTGAGCGAATGTGCTAAATGCTAAAAGGGTTAATAATAGTATGCGCATAGGTTTATTTTTTTAACGCCAATCGGCCGGTATAGTCAATTCTCTGTAATAAAATTGAGGTCTTTTGCTCTGCGAAATACTCGTTCACCGCTTTGCGGCAGCCTTCCCAGTGGCCATAATCGTCGATGATCAATACGCCGTTCGTGCTTAAGGAAGGGTATAAATGGATCAACTCGTGTTTCGTAGACGTGTACCAGTCCGTGTCTAAACGCAATAGGGCAATGGCACCTGCTGGTACAGTGGCTGGAATTGTATCTTCCACTTTTCCCTCTACGTAGTGGATGTTTGCTGCCGGAAAGGAGCTGTTCGACATCGTTAATTTAACGTCGTCTAAGTTTGCCAAACACCAGACGGAAGTCTCCTTCTGGTCCTGGGATTGCTCGAGCATTTGATCTGCTTTTTGGCCCCTAAAATCCACATCCTCCACCGTAGGCTCAGACATCCCCTCAAAGGTATCGTATAAATAGAGGTGGCGATCGCTCACCCCACGATGGGCTAATACTTGTGCCACCATCAGCGAAGAACCTCCACGCCAAACGCCGCATTCCACAAAATCTCCCGAAATTTTTTGATCAATCACGTAGTTAGTCGCCTGGTATAACGCAAACATCCGTTCCACGGATGTCATCGTGTAGGGTTGGCATTTCTCGTAAAACTCCCAAAAGATTTTGTCCTGGATATCCGCGTAGGGCCCTGCAGCCTTCCGATCGAATTTAGTGACCTTGTAACCGAATTGTTCAATGAGGTTTAATAGAAATTTGCGCATGTACGAATGTTATGGCTACAAATTACTAAAAAACCTCAAAAAATAGGCCCCTACTTAACGGTAAACTGAAATATTTCAGAGGAAGACGAATTGCCGTTGGCATCTTTCGTCACCACTCTCCAGAAATACTTAGACCCTGCCACTACTGAAACATCCGCAATAGAAGTCGTAGTCGCCGCTAATTTCGTTTGTAAAATAGGGGGATTCGCATCCGTCCCAAAGTACACATCATAGCCCGAAATGTCATTATCTACGTCTGTTCCTTTCCATCGAAGACTCACCTTATCTCCCGTCATTTGCTGGCCTATCGTGGGGCTAATTGCTTCGGCTGGGAATGGGGTGTAGAAAATTTGGACTGGACCCGTCGTATAAAATTTCCACGTTTCACTGTCAGTCGTTTTTGTGGTCTTTGTGGTTTTAGAAGTGACAAACCACGAGAATGGTGTGTTACGTTTTACCGCCACTTCGATGGAATTCGTCGTAGCACCTTGCGTCAAACTCTTCCCTGTAAGCAAGTTTTTGATCGTGATATCATAGCTTTCTGCATCAGTTACCGCTGTCCAACTGAATTTAATGCGCGTTATCGAATCAGATAATACGGTTCCCGCAGCGCAGACCTCGTTTGTAGTAGGTGAGAGCAAGGTGGCTGCCTCTGGAGCTGGGATCAATAAATCCGGTGGTATCACACAGGAAAAAACTGCGCCCGCAACTAAAAGGATGGAAATATACTTTCTCATTGTTTGATAATTTTATAATTGATATCCCCTAATTGTAGGAAATAAACTCCATTTTGTAACTGACCTAACTCTAAGGTTATGGTCTCCGCATTTGGTTCAAAAGTTCCTGTATAAACACTCGTTCCTGCCGCATTTAAGATGGTTATCGCTCCATTATGGGAGACAGATTTTCCTATTTGAAGGACTAATTTGTCTTTGAATGGATTAGGATATCCCATGATCGCAGAACCTACATAAATTTCTTTATTGTATACTCCTTGACATGCTTTATCAGTCTGAACCATAATTTTATTTAAACCGTCTTTTAAAGGGAGGTTTATCACGCTTGCGCTGGTCTCTAAAGCATCTCCATTCAATAAAACTTTATAGCTAGTACCTCCACTTAAGGACAAAGCTACTAGTTTATCGCCTGGAGAAACCGAAGCAAATACCGTTAGATCCTTCGGTTCTGTAACTACTACATCATAACATTGAGAGTAGTTAGGTTGACCAGCGATCGTTATGCAAAGCACATAATTGCCAGCCTGAATTCCCGTCATGTCTACTTTTGAAGTAAAGTTCAGGTTACGAATCACTTTTTCTGCTTGTTTCAACGTAGCTGTATAGCTAAATGGCAAGGTGGCAGATAGGGAGATTTTACCATCATTGCTTGTTTGGCAAGTTTCGCCTATGCTCGTTATTCTAAAGTTCGTCGCTGGCAAAGAGAAGATGGATTGAACCACAACCGGAATTGAATTCGTAAAGCAACCAGATGAGTTCGTCACTTTCACGGCATAGCTACCTGATGCAGAAACCACAATTCCTTGCGAAGTAGCCCCATTAGTCCATTGGTAACTAGCTCCTGGACTTGCAGTCAGAAGTACGTTGCCCCCATTAACAAAGGTAGTAGGACCGCTTGCTGTGATCGTAGCCGCTGGCTTCGCTAACACAGTAATCAATTGAGCATCTGAGGTAGCTTTGCAACCTGCCGCACTTGAAAGTGTAACTGCGTAACGACCGCTTTCTGATACCGTGATCGATTGAGTCGTTGCCCCATTCGTCCAAAGGTAAGCGCTTGCCGGACTAGCTGTGATCGTTCTTGTCTCTCCTTGGCAGAATGAGGAAGTGCCCACCATACTAATGGTCGCCTTCGAGTAAATCGTAGGTGAAACACTTAAACGCGTAGGGCTTTCGCAGCCATTTGTGCTTTGAGAAGCAA
Source organism: uncultured Cytophagaceae bacterium (assembly GCA_903837305.1). GTDB lineage: Bacteria > Bacteroidota > Bacteroidia > Cytophagales > Spirosomataceae > Aquirufa. Next base: position 12,544 of record CAILUB010000364.1, on the reverse strand, counting down.
AATAGGTTGTTCCTTGTACGACTGGCGTAGAGGCAGCTAGTAGATTTCCACCCGTAGCTGCGCTGTACCATTTTATTTCGGATCCTTGAACCGTTAAATTAGATAGGTTAGAACCTAAACAAACTTCCGGTGCGGCTAAGCCCGTAGGGGCATTCACCTGATTTACAGTGACTGTCACCTCTTTCTTAAACACTTTTCCATTCACCGTCACTTCTACTTTATAGGTAGACGTGGCAGCTGGATTTGCATTAATGGTGGCAGTTGTTTCGCCGGTCGACCACGTTAAATTTGTAGCTGATATATATAGCTGCTGAATCTCCGCATCTGTCAGACTACGGTTATACATCGCAATATCATCTAATTTACCTTTGAAATATTTGTCTAAATAACCCGTCCAAACTCCACGTACTCCGAAATATGATCTTGCATCATGGAATCCTAGATTAGAACCTCTGATCTCTTTAGTTCCAATCAATTTACCATTCACATAAATCGAAGAACTTGTAGGAGTCATTTTCCAAATCACGTGCGACCAGTTTCCTGTGATATTTTCATTTGAAATGTTAAAGTTCTCCCACAGATTCGTTCCGGATTTATCCGCCCGAACATTCACATTATTCGCGTTTAGACTTAAATTGAAATCGTTTCCTCCTATGTCATTGCTTCCATCTCCTAAAACGGTTCCTTCAGCAAGGGTGTTTTGAGACTGAGTCCAGAAGGAAATCGTAAAGTCATTTGTAATAGGGAAGGCGCCTGGCACGGAAATAAAGGCATTCGTACCATTGAAATCATACGCCTTATTTGCTGTCCCAAATCTATCCGTCGTCAAGACAGCACCACTGATGCTACCATTTTTGCCGCCGTTCGATTCATCATTCGCATTTCCATTAAATGGCCAGTAGCCCACAAGACTACCGTTTAATGCAGGAGGAATTGCCCCATTTTGAATAATTGAAGCGCCTCCCACTGTAGCGCTTGACGTTAAAGTAACTGAAGAACCTTTACATACGTTCGTTGCACTAGCAGCGATTTGGACATCTACTATGGTGGCCAAAACACCCAAGCGATTCACGCTTTCAACCCCATTTACTGTTTGCGTAGCAAAATAGGTTGTGCCATTGGTTAAAATGCTACTAGCTGTAAGTGGGCTTCCACTACTTGCCGAAGCATACCACTTAATGGCAGTTCCAGTAGCGACAAGGTCTGCTAGGGTCGAGCCACTGCTAAACGTTTGAGACGTTTGTCCTCCAGGCGCAACCGGAGGAATACTAGGCGCTAAAACTTCCATCACCCATGCGCAACTAGCTGATCCTGCAGAATTAGTCGCAGTTATCGTGTAGGTGGCTCTTGCTGTGATTAGCGTAGGTGTACCATTAATTTGGCCCGTACTTGAATTTAATGTTAATCCAGCAGGTAAATTAGGACTAATGGTATAGGTAACGTTTGATCCCGATGCGGCCAAATTCACCGTTTGAATTGGCGTACCTATTACATAGGCTAATGCTGGAGGGCAGTTGATGATAGGCGCCTCACCCACCACGGTAATACTCATATTCGCACTAGCCGATCCTGATGAATTGCTTGCTGTCACCGTATAAACGGTCGTTGCGCTCAAAGCAGTAGGAGTTCCAGAAATGACACCCGTTATTGAGTTAAAGACTAAGCCATTTGGCAATGATTTAGAAATACTAAACGAGTTAACAATCCCTGTGTAGGTAGGAACAATCGGAGTAATGGCCGTACCTACCTTCAATATAACTGGACTCGGATAAATCAAGTTAGTAGGCGGGCTAATAATAACCGTCATATTTAAAGTGACCGAACTTGCACCTGACGAATTCGAACCTGTAACCGTATATGATTTCAAGCTACTAATAGTAGAAGGTTTTCCTGATATGATTCCTGTCGATGGATTTAGAACTAAGCCAGAAGGTAAAGCGGGAGATACCGAGTAGTTCGTGATTTTTCCGCCACTATTACTTGGAACTAGAGCTCCTATCTCTTGACCTTGGATAAACACATAGCTATAATTTGGATAGCGCAACGCTACTGGTGGAAGATTGCAAATATTCACCACTACCGCTACCGGTGCTGATGTTGTGCTACATCCAGCTGCATTCGTTACAGCCACAGAATAATTTCCTGATCCATTCACCGTAATGCTACGGGTAGTAGCGCCATTCGACCAACGGTAGGCTGTTCCAGCACTAGCTGTTAATACCACGCTTTCGCCAGAGCAGAATGTAACAGGTCCCGAGGTAGTGATCACTACAGGCTCAGGCAAGTTAACGCGAACCGCAAGGCGTGTAGGACTTTCACATCCGTTCACCGTTTGAGAGGCGTAATAGGTAACTCCTGATGTTAAGAAGGAATTAGCATCATAAAGATTTCCTCCTGTCGCTGTGGTATACCATTTCAGGCCAGTTCCGTTTGCTGCGATCGAAGAGATCTTGCTGTCAGTACATAAATTTTGAACGGCTGCGCCTGTAGGAGCGGCCACATTATTCACCGTTATCGTTACTGATTTTCTAAATGTGCTACCATTTGAGGTGATATCTACGAAGTAAGTCGTTGTCTGTGTCGGTCTTGGATTGATGGTTTCCGTTGTTTCTCCAGTTGACCAAAGGTATGATGTAGCCGTTGCAACGCCTGCAAAACGGCGGACTGGGCGTACGTATAATTCGTAAACTTTAGAATACTGAAAGAAATTACCATTAGTACACTCCAAGCAGAAATGACTTCCACTTCCAGTAGTCAACTGGGAACTCGTCCAATAAAGGGTACCACGAGCAGGTATAGCCCCCACATTGAAATTCCCTAGGTTTTTCAAAATGAGGTTAGTGTAAATTCGACTAAATTCTCCTTGCGAAGGTAAGAACCAATCATCGTGTCCATTGACAGAATAGTCTAAGCTCCGTCTAGCCGCGGTAGTGGTAGAAGAAATAGCGCCCGAGATAGCAAGAGTATTCGCTAAACCACTACCAATGCTTATGCTGGTAGCTCCTGGGACAGAAACGTTTTCGATTCCAGTCCCCAGCGCATAACCCCAACTGCTGAGTGGAAGATTTACTGGAGCGGCTTCTAAGTAGCGCCATCCATTTATGGTACTTCCTTGATCATGGAAGATAAAACCACCCGCAGGGCCTCTTGAGCCTACCGTATAATTACCTGTTGTACTCACACCGGTAACTGATAATTGGATGGTCTCTCCTCCGCACAATACCGTTTTAGAGCTATTTAATGCTGGGTTTATGATGCTAACAGTGACAGCCAAACGCGCAGGGCTTTCGATCGAATTAATCGTTTGAGTAGCATAATAAGTAGCACCATTCACTAGTACAGTGGTAGGGCTAAGTGTAGATCCTCCAGTCGCATTTGAATACCATTTTAGATTAGAGCCTGTCGCCACTAAACTAGAAACCGTCGCAGTAGGTAAGAAAGATTGTGTTGCTCTACCGGTAGGAGTAGGAACTACTGCTGTAGTAGATGTATTCCAAAGGAAAGTTCCCTGAGTCGCAAGTGTAATATTTTCAAAATTGGCGTTCGCACCATGCGAACCAGCAAGTAAGAATCCATTACCAACCGCATTGATACTGTTCACTTGATCATCCTCTGGACCACCCCCCGTGATGGTGCTGATTAAGGTAGCCGTAGAATCGTATACAACGACTAGGGCATCATTTTGCGCGCCATTAGCTGCATTAAAGAAACCGCCCACACCCATTCTGCTGCCTTGTTTAGCGATGCTGGTGAAGACAGTTTGGCCTGTAGATTGATTTAATCCTCGAACTAATAAAGGAACACCTGCAGAAGAGTATTTCGCGATGAAGGCTCTGTTCTCTGTCGAAGCAGGTTGTGTTAAATTTGTGGCATTCGTAGAGTAGAAGGTAGCTATTCCTCCACTGTAATTCCCGACAATCCATGGATTGTTTTGATTATCTATCGTGAGGTCATAACCGGAAGTGGTTGTCGCAACTCCGTTTCCATTATTACCATAACTTACGCCCCATTGCCAAATACCATTTGAGTTCAATTTAACTAGATAAGCTAATCCTATGCCAGGGTTTGCTAAAGTTCTTGTGGTATTGCCCGCATCCTTAAATTCTGCAGCGGTTCCTGAGCTCCAAGAGCGGAATTCTCCCACGAAATAGATATTATTTTGTGCATCGACTTCCAGGTTGCGGATGCTTGCATCGCGATTGTGTAAAGAAGTATTCCATACAACTGTTCCTGCTGGAGTAAATTTAGTTAGGATACCTGTCGCATAATTAGATCCGTAGGATGCAATATTGGTAGTGCTGCCATTAGGTGAATATATGATGGCAGCAAAGCTTGATGGGCAACAGCCATTAAAGCCTCCTGAAACAATTGGATTGCCTAAACGATCGAGTACAACCGAATTAAAAGTGTCATTCGATTCACCGCGTAATGAAACACCCCAAAGGACGCTACCCGCTGAATTTAATTTGACGAAATAACCATCTTGGTGATTCGAATTACCAGAATTAACTCTAACTGCTGAAAAACTCGAATTATCTGTTCCTCTGAAGGTAAAGTCGCGATTATAGCCACCCACTACATAGATATTTCCAGTCGAGTCAACCGCAATTGCACGGCTTCCCACTCCTATATAATCATTTTCGCCCACAGAACCTGCTCTAGTGGCCCACTGCACCTCACCACAAGCATTTAACTTTGTTAAGAAGATATCATTGGCCCCTGCCGAAGTTAGGGTCGTATTACCTATGGTTAAAGTTCCAGTGAACGCACCACCTAAGTAAATATTACCGTTCCTATCTGTAGTAGATGAATTAATGCTGTAATTCAGATTTCCAAAGTTCTTCACTTTAGGATTAAAGCAATTCGCTTCCAGCACCGTTACCGTCACAGCAAAACGCGATTGACTCTCGAAGCCTGCTACTGTTTGTGAGGCATAATACGTAGTACCAGTAGTTAAGGTTGCCGTGCCTGATAAGGCGGTTCCTCCGCTCGCGGCTGTATACCATTTCACAGCAGAACCATTGATGGCAATATCAGAAATTATTGCTCCAGTTAAGAAACTCTGATTCGCATTTCCACTAGGGGGAGCCACATTATTGATGCTAATGGTAATGGATTTTCGACAAACCACCCCATTTTGTTTGATATTAACCCAATAGGTCGTCGTTTGCGTAGGGCTAGGATTAATGGTTGCTGTCGTTTCTCCTGTAGACCACTCATAGGTAGGTAAATCATCGATCTCCATTAAGACACTACCATTGTAGTTTTCATTAATATCATTCCAGTAGTCAGCAAGGTTACCAAAGTCCATGTGCGCGTGATCTTCAACCCCTGCATTATTAGGTTCATCGGCATTCCATCCCGTGGCAAATCTTCCCCATCTTTTAAATGAATAAGGACTACCATCTAACCATTTCCAACCTCCGCCTGGTTCAGAATAAGTAGGATCTGTGCGGTCTTGGTACAATCCTAACCAAACATCACCATTGGAAAGCGCATCTCCAATAGGCTTAGAGACAGAATCATTTTCTGCTTGGTTATTGACGCAATATAAATATCCACCAAAACTTTCCGCTAGCGTTTTTGCTGCCGAATAGTTCATGCGATTAGGATATAAATAGTAATTATGTCCATTAAATTTCGCCTTTAACATCCAACCAGCTTCGTTGATTCGGGTAATTTTTTCACTGGTCATAGCTGAATTTCCAGAAGCTGTTAGGGTGACAGAAGTACCTGAACTAACTACTGTAGCGGAGGCCTGAATTGTTCCAATGACGTGGTTAACGGTAACAGCTAGACGGCTCGTACTTTCAAAAGTATTTTCCGTTTGAGAGGCGTAATACGTGGTTCCACTAACCGTATTCGTTGAATCATTTAAAGCAGTTCCGCCCGTCGCGGCGGCATACCATTTAATCGCAGTTCCCGTTACGACTAAATTCCCCAATTTGCCGTCTGAACAAATCGTTTGAGTGGCCATTCCCGTAGGCGCTTTAGGCGTATTGTCTACTCGAAGTGTATACGATTTTCTACACGTAACGCCATTTGTCGTAACGTCTACCCAATAGGTAGTGGTTTGTGTAGGACTAACCGTTAAGGTCGAGGTAGAATCTCCGGTAGACCAGCGATACTTCGTATTAGTCGTTTCATTTCCAAAGCGTCTCATCAAGCGCAATAACCCTGCATTCTGATAGCCTGCGCGGTATTCCGGATAGGTGGATCCATTGCTGAAGTTTTGGACCCATGCTCCACCATTGATGCCTGAAGATCCATATTCGCCAGGTGTAGAAGACCAATACGCCTGGTTTTGTAGATTACCAAGGTTATTCAGTTTTAGGTTTTGGTACATCAAGTTTACTTCCCCTTTCGATGGAATAAACCAGTCCTTATATCCGCTAAGTGTAAAGTTTCTCGCTGTAGAAATAAAATCACCGTTACATCCCGCGGCAATCCACCTAAGCGTATTCTCTAATCCGAATCCTATCGCTGGGGATGTTCCGGTAATAGGTGTCGTGTAGCAACCAGTACCGTTGTCAGACCCGTTATCATAAGGGGAGGCTTCTAAATAACGCCACCCGTTTAATAGACTTCCTTGATCATAAACAATTACACCCCCTGAAGGCCCTACCGCTCCCACCGTGTAAGAGGAAGGATTTGTCAAGGTATTCGCTACCGAAAGGGTAACAGATCTACCACTGACAATCACCGAATCGGTTGAATTTAGTTCAGGATTACTGATGTAGGCGATAACGCTTGCACGGTTAGTACTTTCTAAGCTGTCCAGTGTTTGAGTGGCAAAATAGGTTGTGCCATTTACGAGTGGGGTAGTACCTGCTAAGGCAGCGCCGCCGGAAGCAGCAGCATACCACTTAATTTGACTTCCTGTCGCCACTAAATTTGAAACCGTTGCACTTTGACAGAAGGTTTGCGCACCTGCAACCTTAGGTGCAGATAAGTTCGCGTTGATTACCTTATTTTTTTGCAGTGAAGTATAGAATCCTTCGTTATTACCTAACTGTCCATTGGAGTTATTACCCGTTGCCCATAGGCTACCGTTTGTTTTTAGAGCGAAAGTGTTAGAGCCTCCTACTGAAACAGATTTCCAATCTGTATCTGATCCTACTTTAGTAGGCACATTAAGGTTTGAAACAGAATTTTGACCTAATTGACCACTGAAATTGTTTCCCCAAGTCCATAACGTACCATCATTTTTGATGGCGGCAGAATGCCCACCACGAGCTGAGATGATTTTCCAATCGGTATCGTTTGAAATTTTCACTGGATAATTGACAGTTATATTATTCCCCGTACCTAATTGTCCTACAGAGTTATTTCCCCAAGCCCACAAGGTTCCATCTGTTTTTTGTGCTAGCGCATGGCTGCTTCCCGCTACGACCACTTTCCAGTCATTGGAATTCCCGATTCTTACTGGATTTTCTTTGGTAATATTTGTGCTATCTCCTAATTGGCCACTGAAATTATACCCCCAGGCCCATAGGCTACCATCTGTTTTAATACCATAATTGGTATTAGCCCCTGCGAATATTTGTTTCCAATTCGTGTCTGTTCCAATTCTTAAAGGGGTAGTTGAATTTACTTGGGTAAATGTTTGAGATGTTCCATTGATGACAGATTTGATGGTATAATTCCCCCATCCCCAAAGGCTGCCATCATTTTTTATGGCATAAGTAGAGGATGATCCTGTTGATAACGATTTCCAATCTGTGCTAGTTCCAACCATCGTAGGAACGGGAATGGTTTGTCCAGTTGTTCCATTTCCAAATTGTCCAGCAAAATTGGCTCCCCATCCCCAAAGGCTTCCGTCTGTTTTGATGGCAAAGGTATGATTTGAAGCTGCAGCACTAAAAGTTTGAATGTTTGCTATAGATGTAATTCGAACGGGGAAGTTTTTATTTACGACACTTCCATCTCCCATTTGCCCTGAATTATTTAAGCCCCAAGACCAAACAGAATTATCCGTTTTGATCGCTAGCGGAGTCACTCCATCCGCCCCAATACTTTTCCAATTTAGCTCAGTCCCTACTTGAATAAAGCTATTTTTCTGCTCAACTTTTCCTGTACCTAATTGCCCGAATCCATTATTTCCCCATGCAAAAATCGTTCCATCTCTGCTTATGGCTACGGCAAAATTACCAAAGACAGAAACGCGTTCCCAATCGGAATTAGTTCCCATTTTAGCAGGGTAATTTCTTTTTTCAACTAATGTTCCATCACCTAATAAACCAGAATTATTGGTTCCAAAAACCCAAATAGTTCCATCCGATTTTAAAGCCATCGAAATACCTGTTCCTGCGACAATTTGTCTCCAATCTGAGCTATCACCTACTCGGCCAGGCGTATTTCTATCATTATACGTATAGTTGCCTAATTGTCCAAGGAGATTAAAGCCCCATGCCCAAAGGCTCCCATCTTTCTTAACTGCCAACGTGTGATTCCCTCCTGCATCCGCATGCGTCCAATTATTTTCAGTGCCTACTTTGGTAGGTACATTTCTATTGGTATTTGTTCCATCACCTAATTGTCCTTGTAGATTATATCCCCATGCCCACAAGGTTCCATCTTTTTTAACGGCAACGGAGTGAGTACCCCCTGCGGAGGCATTTTCCCAATCTTTTGCTGTCCCAATTTGTACTGGACTGTATTTATGTACAAAAGACTCATCTCCCAATTGCCCAGTCCAATTACTTCCCCATGCCCATAAGGTTCCATCTGTTTTGATGGCAAGAACGTGATTAGGACCCACTGATATTTTGGACCAATTACGATCAGAGCCTACCTGAATAGGACTTCGTTGAAATGAGGTAGAGCCAATACCTAAAATACCGTTGCCATTTGATCCCCAAGCCCATAAGCTGCCATCAATTTTAATAGCAAGGGTTGAGTTACCTTTAGATGCGATAGATCTCCAATCTTTGCTAGTACCAATCTGAGTGGCCTCTATTTTATTCGTAGTCGTACCATCGCCTAACTGACCTATGTTGTTAGATCCCCAACCCCACAGCGAACCATCTTTTTGCAATAATAAGGTATGCTGAAAGCCAGTTGCCAGTTGAATTCCAGGAATGGTCCTGTCTGCTGGGACTTCAAATGGAACACCTAAATCAGATTCAAATGCACCTAAATCAGGATTAGTGCCTGCAGGTAAAGGCCGAGATTTTCCATTGATATCAACTGTATTTGAAAAGGTAGCACTACCTGCCCCAATAGCCGGGCTATTGCTCAATAATTGGTAATTTCCGCCACCCACAAATGTAGGATCTGCATTTTTTAAGGTCGTTAAATCCACATTAGCTTTCGCTCTTGCCGCTACTGGAATAGCATCAACTCCTCTTTCTAAGATGGTATTATTGACAATAAGTGAATCATAGGTTTGGCCAAATCCGAGAACTGGATCCGCATTATTGTAAATGATTGAATTCAAGAAGGAAGTCGTATTTCCTTCTGAAGTTGTCATGATTTTCGCATTGTTTGCGATTGTAGTGTTCAAAATTTGAACCCTAAATCTCCAGGCATTTAAATCACTTCTAAAAGCAAAAACTTTGGCATTGTTATAAAATACCGAGTTTGTAATCGTGGTATTATTTGCGTTTGAAATCTCAATCGCAGAGCGTGTATTGCCGTAAAAAAAAGATTTACTGATTTGTGGGCTTACCCAATAGCCAGAATATCCAACTGTATTATTGTAAATTTTGCAATCAACCACATTCGCATTACCATAAATACCGATGAAGTTATTATAGATTTTACAGTTTTTAATGGTCGGTCTTATGGTTTGATCTCCTGAGAAAATCGCTGTTCCTTCTGTGTGAAAACCATAAGGGGCAACCCATCTGATCTGGTAGGTGGGCGCGGCAGTATTCGTGATAGAAAAACCTTGAATAGAAGCGGATCCCGAACGGATAATTAAGCCCATTCCCGTTGCATTTCCATCAATTATGGTTAAATCTGGCCCTGCGGTAGAAATTAAATGAACGGCCTTCGAACCCATATCGAGATTCTCTAGGTAGGTTCCTGGCTTTACAAAAACCGTATCTCCATTAATGGCATAGTTTAAGGCTGATTGAATACGGCGAAATGGTGCTGAAATTAGACCCTCAGACCCCGTATCATTTCCCGTTGTCTCCACATAAATTTTTGTGTTATGGACAAAATAACGGGTACGCTTTTTTGCTTCAGCAGAAAACTGTAAGAATATAAGGCAGGTCAGAAGCGATAATATACTTTTCAAAAGACGTAAATTTCGTACCATATGTTTAGAAGGGAATTATTCAACTAGAAATTTATTTAAAATTATCCTAAAGAAAAACACCTATTTATCTAGCGGTAAACAATTCAATTTCAAATGATTGACAAATAGGACGGCTAGATAATTTGTCCAGGGATTTGGGCACTAAAACAAAAGACCCTAACATCGCTGCTAGGGTCTTTATTCATTGAAGTGGTAGATCCCGGACTCGAACCGGGGACACACGGATTTTCAATCCGATGCTCTACCAACTGAGCTAATCCACCTCAATTCCCCGCGTTAATCGGGAGTGCAAAAATAAGTATAATTTTATTTAATCCCAATCTTGGTTTAAAAAAAACCGAGAAATCTCGTAAAGCGAGGATTTATTGCCCGAAAAGCCCGCTCGATAAATAGCGATCTCCGCGGTCACAAATGATGCAGACGATCACACCCGCCTCTAGCTCAGTGGCTAAGCGGAGGCTGGCCAAAACACTACCGCCACTGCTCATGCCGCCAAAGACACCTTCGACTTTGGCCAAAGCCTGGGTCATCGCGGTCGCGTCTGCCTCAGATATATCCATGACGCGGTCCACGCGGGAAGGATCATAGATTTTAGGTCGGTATTCGATGGGCCAGCGGCGGATGCCTGGGATCTTCGAGCCGTCTGTGGGCTGGCAACCGACGATTTGGATGGCCGGATTTTGTTCCTTTAAGTACATGGACGTGCCCATAATAGTACCCGTGGTACCCATCGAGCTGACAAAGTGAGTCACAAGGCCATTCGTGTCGCGGTAGATTTCGGGTCCCGTGGTTTTGTAGTGGGCTAAATAATTATCTGGATTCTCGAATTGATTCAACATAAAGAATTCGCCGCTCGCAGCCTTGTCGACCGCATAGTCACGTGCGGATTCGATGGTTTCAGTCAAGGTCACTGTAGCCCCGAAAGCCTCCATCGTCAGCACGCGTTCCCGCGTGGAATTCGAAGGCATGGCTAATTCAATTTCGATGTCATATAAACGAGCAATCATGGCTAAAGCAATTCCGGTGTTTCCAGAAGTCGCTTCGATGAGCTTCATTCCAGCCTTTAATTCGCCTCGGGCAATGGCGCCTTCAATCATGTTTTTAGCGGCACGGTCTTTCACGGATCCTCCCGGATTATTGCCCTCTAGTTTCCCGAAAATCTTCACCTTCGGGTTCGGGTTCAAGCGCGATAATTCGACTAAGGGAGTGTTTCCGACTAAATCTAACAGCTGGCTCATATTAATCTTGGATGACTTTGACGGTTTCTTGGTGGTATATCTTTGTGTTCGCTGGCACGCTGCGCGTTAACCAAACGTTTCCGCCTATAACGGAGCCTTTACCTACAACGGTGTCGCCCCCTAAAATAGTGGCTCCGGAGTAGATAACCACGCCGTCTTCGATCGTCGGGTGGCGTTTCGTGGAAGCCATTGATTTATCAACAGAAAGGGCTCCTAAGGTTACTCCTTGGTAGATTTTTACACGTTCACCGATGATTGTTGTTTCCCCGATAACGATGCCGGTGCCATGGTCCATAAAGAAATAGCGACCAATGCTGGCTCCGGGATGGATATCAATGCCTGTTTTGGAATGGGCATATTCTGTCAAAATCCGTGGAATTAACGGAACATTTTCCTGTTGTAAACCATGCGCTAAACGGTAAAAGGCCAAGGCATAGAATCCAGGATAGGTACGAATCACCTCATAAGAAGTCGTCGCCGCAGGATCTCCCGCCACCATCGCTTCTACGTCCGTCTGCAACAGGTCATAGATGGCCGGAATACGGTCTAAAAAGCGGTGTGCAATGGCCGCAGGTTCTGCTGAAAGCTGGTCTTTCATCGAATACAACAAGCTTTCTAGCCCATTTTCGATGCTTTCCCACAAGGCTTTCAATTCACCCGGCGTGTTAAAATGCTTGCGTGTCTGTTCAGGGAAAAGCGTCAAAACGATTTTTGTGAACAATTTCTTGATGTCAGATGTCGCCGGAAATGGGGGCGTCTGCTGGTGTTGCGCGAATATCTTGTCTAAAAACTCCTTAGGTAGCATGGCTTAAAAGTAATTCGGTTTGTTCGACCGGGTCCAATGTGCGGACTTCGATGCGGGTGATTTGGGATTCGTTGCGTAATTCAAGGCCGTACATATAGGCCTTATCGTAGTAATGCAGGGTGATTTCCGCGACTAAACTGAAATCCCCGGCTTCTAACGCTTCCATCGCGATGGCGTAGCGGTCCAGGCCTAAACGTTTCTTTATTTTGCCCAAAGCCTTTTCTAAATCCTCCT
>CAILUB010000363.1 GCA_903837305.1 uncultured Cytophagaceae bacterium | reverse complement strand
TTAAAATCAAAAAAACCAGTCCTATCCATTGCTGAAAAAAATAATTCCCCACCATCTGAACTCATTACTGGCAAATACTCATTTGCAGAGGTATTGATTGCGTGACCTAATTTTACTCTTTGTCTTTTTTGATCTAGTTCTTTTATGTCTTTAGACTGGGTACTCATTCCTAAACTAGCTGAATCCGCCGCAACACCATCCTCACCAGTAGTAGTATCACTTGAAGCACCACTGCAGCCACTAAAAATTTCAAAAAGACATACCAAAGTTACGAATGCCAGTCTAAGGGATTGTTTTTTCATTATTTTCCAAAATTTAGTGTAGAAGTAAACCTTCAGTTACTAGAATAAGTCTTTTAAATATTCGCTTATCATTAAGGCTTTAAATTAATAAAAAATACCTCTCCAATTACAAAAAATGGAAATGTCCGCAACTACAACATAAAAAAATACAAGGAATATTTCCCTTGTATTGGATTCAAGTGGATAAAAAAAACACCCTTTTCAAAAGAAAGAATCGATTGGAAGAAAATGAGGAGAATTGATTTTAAGGCTTGAAAAAATCAATTCTTATACTACACAGAAAGTGCCTCTCGGATAAAATCAAATACAGCAAGAGCTATAATGAAAATGCCAACCACCTTACAGGAAATAGTCACAAAAAACTGGACTGAACCACTTTTTGCTTTACGCTTTTTATAAATCAATCCGGGTAGGGCTAGCCAAATAAAGAGACCGAAAATTACTTTGATTAGTACTCCAAACATCCAACTAAATCTAATTTTTTGAGTTTTTTAATTCCATTTACTCTGTCAAGAATCTGCCCCTAAACTTGTCTTAATGTTGTTTTGTTTTTACACCATTAAAAGACCCACCTTCTCATTCTTTTCCCACTTTACTATCTGGTTTAGATTTAAGAGCCGCTACGAATCGATACATTGGAGCATTAGAGGGGCTTTTTCAACTAGATTGCTCAAAACAAGCTCGGCATCATTCTTACTCAAATACCCAAATACTATTACCTAAACTCACAATTCAAACAAAATAGTGCTTATTTAAAAACTAGATTTCTGACTTTTAACTCCTTGTAGGATCTAATTTGGAAGTTTTCATCAAACCCAATCTGTATATCAACATCACATTCTTGTGTTTTATTTCTCTTTATTCTAAAACAGCTATACTGTATGGAGTAATTGAAGTAAAAAACATTACCTATCTTCTTATCGAAAATAAAAGTGCTTTCGTCGAAATAAATTTGTTCATCTGTATAATCTCTAGGAGAGGTAAACACATTATTAACTTCCTCTGGAGTAACATTAATCAAATTGATGAATTGGTCTACAGAATCTGAATAATAGTTATATGCATCGAAATTGTTGGAAACAATGTCCATATAATAACTATTTACTTTTTCGATTAAATAGTCCTGATTTTGCAAAAACATCAGTTCACTTTGAACAGCATTCAGCGAATCAATTCTAGCGTTAATTGCATCGTTCATGGAATCTTTTTCCATTTCCATCATCAACTGAGAATTGACTAACGCAATTGAATCCGCTATTCGTTGTTGCTCAATTTGGGCTTGCTCTTCATCATTATTTGAATCTAGGTACGTAAAAAATAAGTAGGTTAAAAGGGATCCAATAATGAAAAAAATTACAAATATGAGCAAAATAGGGCTCTTTTTTG
>CAILUB010000362.1 GCA_903837305.1 uncultured Cytophagaceae bacterium | reverse complement strand
TGGTCATTAAGATCCGTTTTAGCAGGAATTCCTTTAGGTCTTCCTAATTTCTTCTCTTTCTATTTCTTGCTAAAAGCCTTAGATGCCTACCAACAAAACGGTGCGGTGGTATTGACCATTTATAACCTAGGAGTGATTCTGTTAAGTGCCATAACTGCTTTGATTTTCTTCAAAGAAAAGTTGACGAACAAGCAGTGGTTAGGGATAGGGTTGGGGTGCGCTGGAATTGCATTGATTATTCTTTAGAGTAGAGATAAGAGAGTATAGAGTAGAGATAGTAGTGTAAAGATTATATAGAATAGATTATGGCTAACATTTAAATTTATCTCTTATCTATACTCTATAATCTATACTCTACGTTTTAAAATTGCCCCGCAATTATAAAACGTTTGCAGTCTGCTCCTTAATTTTCTCCAGCTCATCCTTCATATTTACAACTAAACGCTGAATAGTAGAATCGTTTGCTTTTGAGCCAATGGTGTTGATTTCACGGCCAATTTCTTGGGCCATAAAGTTGAGTTTCTTTCCGTTTCCTTCTTCTAGAATTTCAATGAAGTAATCTAGGTGGGTCGCTAAACGTACTTTTTCTTCTGAAATGTCAAATTTTTCGATGTAGTAAACGACTTCTTGTTCAAAGCGGTTTTTGTCAAAATCCTCTTTCAAACCAAGTTCCAAAAGCGCATTGCGCATCCGTTCGCGGATACCTGGCATACGAATTTTGTCTTGCTCTAAAACTTGGGCTAATCCAGATTTGATGGCAGCGATGTATTCACGGAATTTATCCTCCACTACCTTGCCTTCCCGAGCACGGAACTCCTTGCACTCTTTGACTGCTTCCTGAACGGCCTCGAATACCACTTTCCAAAGTGCTTCAATTTCGTCTTCGTTGTCTTGCGAATGATCCGATGCATTTAAACTAGGCATCGACATGGCTTGCAGGTACAAGGCATTCTCGTCAATATTCGAAATGCCTAGTTCAGAGGCAACTCGTTTTAATTCAGTGAAGTAGGTGGAAATTTGGCCTTGGGGTAAGATACTTTGTTCTACGTTTTCCGTGTTTTTTTGCAGATGTAAATTCAACTCCATTTTACCTCGCTCTAATTGTTGGGTGAGGTAATTGCGGATATCAATTTCTTTAGCTGATAGTGATTTAGGGACACGACAGAAGATATCGGTAAATTTAGAATTTAAGCTTTTGACTTCGACACGGATTTGAAGGTCTTGTAGTTCTTTTTGGGATTTTCCAAAACCCGTCATGGAGTAGATCATATCGTTTCTTTTTTGGCCTTAGCCGCTTGGTAAAAAGCAAATGCAATAAATAAAAGCATCGCGATGGAAGCCCCTAAGTCAATTTTATTTCCAGTAATAACGGAAATGGGAGCAAATTTAAATTCAATGGTATGTTTCCCAGCGGGAATCGCTAAGCCACGTAAAATATAATCTGCTTGTACGTGATTTGTTTCTTTTCCATCGATATAGGCCTTCCAATCTTTGTTTCCACGGTAGTAAATTTCAGAGAAAACCGCAAAGCTTGGAACCTTCGAATTAGAACTGTAGGTTAGATGATTCGGCTTATACTCCGTTAATTGAATACTACCTTCCGTCTTAAACTCTTTAGCAGGTAGGTATGCGGCATCTTTTTGTTCCACTAAAGCCACAGAACGCGGATCTATCTTCCCAATTCCATTCAAGGCACTATCTGCTGATGGAACAAGATTAACAGCTGAAACAAACCACGCATTGCCTAAAGCTCCGGGATTGGTTTGTGGTGTTAATTGGCCGGTCGAATCAGGGCTTAGGATGTATTTTGTATTGAGCATATTCAGGATATTCATTTGTCCTGGATTTGCGGTGAATTGCTTCTCAATTAATTCTTGGTAACGACGTAGTTTAGCTGCGTGATATCCTCCCACTGATTGGTGGTAATAGGATGTAGTCGCATCGTTCATAAAGCTGGTTGCCACATTCACCACACGGTAATGCGTAGAATCTTGTAAGATTTTTTGATCGGCTGGCGTAGGTAAAATTTGCTCATCAAGAGTCGCTTTAGAAACAAAAAATTCTTTGCCAAAATAGCGTTTTGCCACTGGAGTTAAGTCGAATATACCTAAGAGAACTAACGCAAGTAGCCAAATGGATTTTTTTACTTTTCCTGTACTTGCCACCCATAAGATGCCAGTTCCAATGAGTACAATAAAGAAGCTACGGAAGGCGTCAGATTGAAATAAATCGATTCGATCTAGTTGAATGCTTCGCCAGATTTGGTTGTTTAGTGCCGTATCTTGAATCAGAGCCCCACCAAAGTTAGGACCTTTAAAGTCAAGAAATAAGTCAGGAGCCATTCCGAAAAACAAGGCAAGTCCTCCGCTTAAACCTGCGGCATATAAAAGCGGTTTTTTGATATCGGACCAAGTGGATTTAAGTTGAATGAATCGAATTAGCCCTAATATACCCAAACTAACGAAACCTAGCTGTACAAAGGAAAGCACCATGGTGATTGCCCTGAATTTGTTGAACAAGGGGAAATATTGGAAGAGAAATCCGTTAAAGAAGAAATATTTACCCCAGGCGAAGGTGATGAAAAGGGCTGTAAATCCAATGATCCACCACTTTTCTTCAGATTTAATATAGAAGGCACCAAACAAAAACAAGAAGATCACAAGTGCACCCGCATAGGCAGGACCTGCGGTATAACTTTGTTCACCCCAATAGGCCGGACCTTTTTCTACGAATCCCAAAGCTTGCTCCTCTGGAATGCCTGCATTAGTCATCGTCTGGTAGGTGTTAGAAGCGGTTCCTCCTAAATCTCCCGCAGAAGCTCCTCCCATGAAATTGGGGATTAGTAATGTCCCAGTTTCAGCGATACCATAGGACCAATCAAAAGCGTAAGTTTGGTCTAAACCATCTCCACGCGATTTGTTGGCGCTTAGTTCGGAGGCACCACGCGTTGTTTCTTTAGCATATTCGTAGTTATTCCAAAGACGCATCGAGTGAGTTCCTAAAGCTAAAACTAAACCCAATCCTAGCAACAATCCGCGTTTGAACCAGTCGGCAAGGGTCTTCTGACTAATTGCCTTAGAAAAGGTGTAAACCAAGTAAAATCCAATGATGAAGAAAAGGTAATACGTAATTTGGACGTGGTTGGCATATAATTCGAGTGCCATTCCGAGCGTGAATAGGGCAGCGCCTAGCCATTTTCTATTACCCCATCCTAGTTTCACACCAGCTAGAACGATCGGAGCATAAGCCAAGGCCAAAACTTTTGAGGTGTGTCCAGCTGGGATAATAACCATGTTATACGTCGCAAAGGCGTAAAAAACGGCTCCAGCAAATCCTAAGATAGGAGAGGATCCCATCGCCCAAAGCAAAATATACATGCCTAACATCTGCAAGACAAGTAAGTTCACTGGACTTGGAAGGAGATTGGTAATGAAAGAACCTATTTTGGCAGAAATAGAATAGGGATAAGATCCTGAAATTTGGTAAGTAGGCATTCCCCCAAACATCGAGTTCGACCACCACGCATCTTCACCCGTTTTCTCTTTGTATTGTATGCTCTCCTGTGCCGCCGCCTGGGCTTGCTGAATATCGTGTTGAATCAATACTTTTCCTTGTAGAACGGGCCCACAATAGATAAAAGCGATCAATAGGAAACCCATAAGGACAATCCCGTGGGGGGCAAAGGAGCGCAAATTAATTTTCATAGTTTATGAAATCGATACTAATTCTAATTCAAATGTTAAATCACGACCAGCCAATGGGTGATTTGCATCTAAAGTTACATGAGAATCTGTTAAGTCAGTGATAACTACCTCTACCACATGACCACCATCTTGGTGCATTGACAAAGAAGCACCTAATTCTAATTCAATGTGAGGAGGAATTTGAGCACGTTCTAAGGTCACTGTATTTTCTGGAGAATGCTCTCCATAGGCCTCGGCAGCTGGTATAACCACCGTTTTTTTCTCACCAATAGTCATTCCAGTTACGCCATCATCAAAACCTTTGATGACCATGCCTGAACCTAATTGAAATTCAAGGGGTGTTCTTCCTACAGAAGAGTCAAAAATAGAACCGTCGGTGTGTTTACCTGTGTAGTGTACGGCAACCTTGTCGCCGGTTTTTGCAATAGACATATTGAATCGTTATAAATTAAAAAATAAGCTACAAATAACACGAATTTTCACTGGCTTTCAAAGCAAATGAACCCACCATTCACCAATTACCATTCACCATTATCACCTCTCTACTCTCTTCTCTCTTATCTACAAAGAGAAGCTTGGTACTTCAAGGACAAAGTATCTCCCAGCTCAATCGCCGTCTTGAAATCAAGGCACGCATCGTCCAATAAACCCAAATGCATCAAATTTAACCCACGATTATAATAGCTTTCCGCGTAATAGGGATACCGAATGATGGATTGTGAATAGTCGCGGATCGCTCCTTTATCGTTGCCTAATTTGGATTTGTAAAAGCCGCGGTAGAAATAATAATCCGCATTCGTTGAATCTAGGCGAATAGCTTTTGTTAAGTCAGAAATGGCTCCAGAATATTGCTCCATCGATCCGCGGGAAAAAGCCCTTGCGAAGTAGATTGCTGGGTTATTGGGGGCTTTTGAAAGAGCCACTGAGAGATTATAGGTGGCTTGTTCGTATTTTTCTTGTTGAATTTGACTAAGTCCAGTTGCGTATTTAAACATACAACTACTTAGTAGAAATAGGGCAAAAAGAATAGCTAGAATACGTATCATTTGAAGGTGACGATGGTGATTCCCGCACCGCCACGGTCTGCATGTTCGTCCGTACTGTTTTTGATTTCCCGATAACGGCGTAATTGTTCCCGGATGAGCGTACGTAAAATTCCATCTCCTTTTCCGTGCAGAATTTGAACTTCCGGAACACCTAATAAGAGGCAATCATTGATGTATTGGTCTAAAATAACATAGACTTCTTCTGCTCGCTTCCCCCTAATATCTAGTTTAAGTTGAAATTGCGCCATTCGATCATTGATGTCGATGCCACGAAGGGGGGCTGTGCTTTTCTTGGGTTGTTTGGGCGCGATGATTTTTTGAAGTCGATTTAGTTTGATCGTACTGCGAATGGCTCCCAAAGAAATGACCGCGTCTTTGCCTTTTAGTTCGAGTATTTGTCCCAAAGTAGGTTCGTCGCCACTCCCTTTAATCACCACCCAATCGCCCACAGCGATAGGGGAGTTCGCGTAAACGATTCCTGGAGTTTCAGAAACGACCTTTAATGGAGCAACGGTTTTTAATTCTTTCTGAACGAATTGTTCTAAATCCGCGCGCAATTCCTTCGTTTTCTCCTTGTCAGCTTCCTTCTCCTTTATCTGGCGAATTGTTTGCTCAATCCGTTGATTTGCCTCCTGAATAATCTTTTTTGCCTCAGCCTTCGCCGCATTTAACATGGCTTTCTGCTCCTCTTGTACGTGATTTTTGAGCCGCTCATAGTTTTCCTTGATGGAAAGTGCCTGCTCATTAGCGAGTGCTAAACTAGCATTTTTGCTCTCCCAAATCTGCTTCTCCGTCTCCGTTTCCAGCAATAACTTGTCAAAATCCACCTGTTTTTTGCCTAGTTTCTTGCGTGCATTTTCGATGATGGCCTTAGGCAATCCAATCTTCTGAGCGATTTCAAAGGCAAATGAACTACCCGGTTTTCCCATATCCAAGATGAATTGAGGTTCCAAGTGTTCGGTATCGTAACGCATGGCGGCGTTGAATAGCCCTTTTTGGCGATCAGCTAGACTTTTTAAGTTACCAAAGTGTGTATTAATCGCGCCGTAACATCCTTTATCGGCTAGTTTCTCTAAGATGGATTCCGCAATCGCTCCTCCTAAAGAGGGCTCTGTTCCAGTTCCGAATTCATCGACTAAAATCAGCGTTTTCTCATTTACATGCTGCAAGAAATGCCGCATGTTACTTAAATGGGACGAATAGGTACTTAATTCGTTTTCTAGATTTTGTTCATCCCCCATATCTAGGAAGAGTTGGGAGAAGAATCCCATCGTGCTGCCTTCGGCTAATGGCACTAAACAGCCGGATTGGAATAAGAATTGCAATAAACCTACTGTGCTCAATGTTACGGATTTACCTCCCGCATTGGGACCTGAAACGACCATAATGCGGCGGTCATCTTCTAAACGAATGGTCAGTGGTTTAATCTTCTTACCAATTTTTTCGAGCGATTTTTCCAATAAGGGATGACGCGCATCAGTCCAATTAACGATCGGTTTATCTTGAATAAACGTAGGCTTGATGGCTTTGTGAGCGCTTCCCCAAATGGCTTTGGCCCGAATAAAGTCAATCAGACCTAACCACGAAAAGGCATGAGCTAAAAAGGGAGTTAAAGGACGAATTCGGTCCGACAGCTTCGATAAAATCTGGATAATCTCGCGACGCTCAGCTGATTCCAAAGACTTGATCTCATTGTTCATCGCTAAGGCATCCGCGGGCTCTAAAAAGACGGTTTTCCCGGTATCTGATTCATCTTGAACAAAACCTTTGATCTTTCGCTTGTGCTCTGCCGCTAAAGGAATCACCATCCGGCCATTTCGCAAGGTTAAGGAGAAATCCTTGCTGACCCAGCCCTCTTTATAGGCCTGGCTTAAATAGGAGTCGAGTTTCTTACGAAGTCCTTGCTCTTCTGCAATCCGCTGGCGTCGTAAATCGCCTAAAGCAGGGGAGGCCGTTTCCTTGATTTGACCATTTACATCAAATACGCGATCCAAATCCTGAATAATCGGAATGATCTGTCTGAAATCCCCCTCGCTTTCCGCACCTTTGGTGAGAAAATGCTGTGTAATTTTGTGTATTTCTGGGTATTCGGCAGAATCGATAGATGCAAAGAACCGAATGGTTTCATACAAAACCGTCAATGCACGCTGCCAATCTCTCCACTCGTCTGCTGACAAATAATGACCTTCCAGCTGCAGCGGACTTAGATAAGAACGTAAGTCGTAATAATCTGTTTGCGGAAATTCGCCACCGTGCTCGCCCAAAATACGATTCATCTCATCGACCTGTTCTACCCATTGTTTGACCAAAGGGAATCGGTCTGAAAAACGCATTTTATCGGCATATTCCAGCCCCATCTGACTTAAGCAAAGTTGCTTAATTTCCTCTTTTACCTGGTTGAAACCCAGTTTTTCGGCAAGATTTACGGGGTAATTCATAGAGAAAAGTGCAACTTTATTTTTTCGAGTAATACCTCGTTGATTTTATAATAACTTTCCGTCGTCCAACCCGCTACGTGTGGGCTGAAAATGGTCGCTGGATAAGCGGCGATTTCAGCGAAAAGTTCTTTATCCACCGGAGACCAAGAGGATAACTTTTCGTTTGGTAGCACATCTAGCGCTAATCCCTTAATCTGGCCGGAGCGTAATCCGTGTAATAAGGGTTGCAGCGGTGCAATGGGTCCTCTAGAACTATTGATTAGAATAATGGGCTTTTTGAACGAGTCTAAAAACTCAATGGAGATAAGTCCCCGCGTCTCAGTAGTCAAAGGAATGTGTAAACTTAGGATGTCACACTGTTCAAATAGCTGCTCCATTGTGGCTGGATAATCAGCCGACGGGGCGTATTTATCATACGCTAAAATGGTCATTCCGAAGCTAGAAAGGCGCGAAGCGACCGCTTTGCCCATATTTCCATATCCGATAATGCCGATCGTCTTTCCTTTGAGTTCAAAACCCCGATTTCCTTCTCTTTCCCATAAACCATGACGAACCTCCGTGTCCGAAGTATGGAGTTTATGGGCAAGGGATAACAGTTGGCCAATGACGTGTTCCGCCACCGCGTCTGAATTTCCTTCATTGGCGGAGAAAACCGCGATTCCTCGAGATAGACAGGCGTCTACATCCAATAAGTCTAGTCCTGCACCAGCACGAGCGATGAAAGTCAAAGTAGTATCTGACAGCATTTCTGCCGTGATTTTGAATTTACTTCGAACAACTAATCCCTCATAAGTCGGCAAAATCGACACAAACTCTGTTAGAGTTAAATCTGTACGCGTTTCCACCTCGAATCCCAAATTCGTTAGTCCTTCTGTCATCGAAGGATGAACCTCGTCGACGATTAAGACTTTACGCATTCATTCGATTTTTTATAAGATCTAACGCTAAAAATAAGGCTTGTAAGAAGGAACCTGGATCGGCTATGTTTTGGCCAGCAATATCATAAGCCGTTCCATGATCTGGAGACGTACGAATGACTGGTAAACCGGCTGTGAAATTCACACCTGAGTCGAAAGCTATGTATTTAAATGGAATCAACCCTTGATCATGGTACATACCTAAAACCCCATCAAAATCCTTGAATTGCGCTTTTCCGAAGAATCCATCCGCCGGATACGGCCCAAAAACCAGGTTACCCTTCGTTCTAAATTCATCCACAACCGGTTGAATTATCTCTA
The DNA here is from genome assembly GCA_903837305.1 of uncultured Cytophagaceae bacterium. GTDB lineage: Bacteria > Bacteroidota > Bacteroidia > Cytophagales > Spirosomataceae > Aquirufa. Next base: position 23,599 of record CAILUB010000362.1, on the reverse strand, counting down.
ATTCTTCTTGGCCTAATAACCCCGATTCTCCTGCGTGAGGATTTAAACCCAACACGGCTAAACGCGGTTTGTCAATCGAGAAATCCTCCTTTAAACTCTTCAAGAATAAGGTGATTTTTGTGCGTAACAAATCGGCGCTTAATGCCTTGGAAACCTCTAATAGAGGAATGTGGCCAGTAGCAACGCCCATTCTAAAACCATCCGAAACCATCATCATTAAAGATGATTTCGCTTCGAAGCGTTCTGTTAAATACTCGGTGTGTCCTGGGAATTTAAACTCCTCGGATTGGATATTATGTTTATTAATAGGGGCAGTGACTAAAGCGGAAATTAGTCCACGATCTAGGTCGTTTGCGGCTCTTTCTAAGCAATCAAAGGCAGCTTTCCCTGCTTCTTTGGTCTCTTTTCCGGGTTCTACGACCGTAGAAGAGTCGTCCCAACAGTTGATGACAAAGCTTTCACCAGATTTGGCTTCGGAAGCTTCTTGGATAACGGCGATGGACCACTCTTTTAATTCGAATTTTTGGCGATAGAAATCCAATACTTTAATAGATCCATAAATCACCGGTGTACACCACTTCAATAAGCGAGGACTAGCTAAGGATTTCAAGATTACTTCCGGTCCGATACCGTTGTAATCCCCTAACGTGATACCGATGATAGGTTTCATAAAAACTAATTTTTGTTCGACCTGCAAGTTAAGAAAAATCGTTCGAAGGCGGTAGAATTATTTTTCTTGGTAACGAACCCAATAAATATGGTATTTTTTTAAGTTTTCCCAAATAAAATGCGGTATTCGATGCGATTTTCACAATATATTTAGCATTTTTGTTAGAATCTCCTACTTTATTGATTATGCCAAAATCATACGTTAAGAAAATCTCTAGCCTATTAATCGCTAACCGCGGTGAAATCGCTATCCGAATTATGCGTGCTGCTTCCGAATTAGGTATTCGGACAGTCGCTGTGTATACCTTCGAGGATCGCTATTCCTTGCACCGCTATAAAGCGGATGAAGCATACCAAATCGGAAAAGATGATGAACCTTTAAAGCCTTACTTGGACATTGAGGGCTTGATTTCTTTGTGTAAATCGAAGAAAATTGACGCTATTCACCCGGGTTATGGTTTCTTATCGGAGAACGTGGTGTTGGCAACCCGCTGTAGAGAAGAGGGAATCGTTTTTGTGGGTCCATCTCCAGAGGCGATGAATGCATTAGGAGATAAAGTAGCAGCGAAAGTGGCAGCCTTGAAGGCCAATGTGCCTATGATTGAGGATTCGAAAGGGGATTTGGCTGATTATTCTTTGGCCCTATCCGAAGCTAAACGTATTAAATTTCCCGTCATGGTGAAAGCGGCTGCCGGTGGAGGTGGACGTGGAATGCGTGTAGTAAGAACGGAAGAAGAATTAGAAAAGGCGTATCAAGAGGCGAAGAATGAGGCGAAAAATGCTTTTGGAGATGACACCTTGTTCATCGAGAAATTTATCGATGACCCGAAGCACATCGAGGTACAATTATTAGGGGATCAGCACGGAAATTTGGTGCATTTGTACGAGCGCGATTGTTCGGTACAAAGACGTTTCCAAAAAGTGGTCGAAATTGCCCCCTCTTTTGGTCTAAAAGAAGAAACAAAACAGAAATTATACGCTTACGCGCTTTCCATCGGTAAAGCGGTCAATTATTATAACGCAGGAACGGTAGAGTTTTTAGTCGATAAAGACGAAAATATCTACTTCATCGAGGTAAATCCCCGCATTCAAGTAGAACATACGATTACGGAAGAGGTGACGGGCATCGATATCGTCCGGACGCAGATCCTAATCGCCCAAAACTATAAGTTATCCGACCCAGGTATTTTCATCCAAAACCAAGCGGACATCCCGTTAAAGGGCTTTGCAATCCAATGTCGTATCACGACGGAGGATCCAGCGAATGGATTTAAACCGGATTTTGGAACGATTATCGCTTACCGTAATGCAGCCGGTTTCGGTATTCGTTTGGACGAAGGGTCTTCGTATCCTGGGGTAAAAATTTCCCCGTATTTCGATTCGATGTTAGTAAAAGTGTCGGCCAAAGGCCGCACGCTTCGCGGTGCGTCCGAGCGCTTAAACCGCGCACTAACCGAATTCCGAATCCGCGGCGTGAAAACCAACATCCCGTTCCTACGCAACGTGATCACACACCCCGTCTTCCAAGAAGGCCATTGCACGGTGCCATTCATTGCGAACCACCCGGAATTATTCAACTTCAAACCCACTCGCGACCGCTCTACGAAGGCGATACGCTACCTGGGAGAAGTTATCGTCAACGGAAATCCGGATGTGAAAGTGAAGCCAACGGCTCCTTTCCGCACCCCAATCATCCCGTATGTGGATCCGATGGCGGAATACCCGAAAGGAAACAAACAATTATTAACGGAAATGGGTCCTGAGAAATTTGCGAAGCACATTCGTGATGCGAAGCAAATCTATTTCACCGACACGACATTCCGAGATGGACACCAATCGCTCTTAGCGACCCGTGTTCGTACCCAAGATATGTTAGCCGTGGCTGACGGATTTGCGAAATCCTTCCCTCAATTGTTCTCGATGGAGGTTTGGGGTGGCGCGACCTTCGACGTGGCGATGCGTTTCTTGCAAGAATCTCCTTGGAAACGTCTGCAAGAGTTCCGCGAAGCCATGCCGAATATGCTCTTGCAAATGCTTTTCCGTGGCTCAAACGCCGTGGGATATTCAGCATACCCAGATAATTTGATTGAAAAATTCGTGGAGAAATCCTCCGAAGCCGGAGTCGATGTCTTCCGTATTTTCGATTCCTTGAACTGGATTGACGCGATGAAAGTCTCGATCAAAGCCGTTCGCGAACGCACGCCGGGCATTGCAGAAGCTGCCATTTGCTACACAGGCGACGTCTTTACAAACGAAAAATACAATCTGCAATATTACGTGGATATGGCGCGTCAGTTGGAAGACTCCGGTGCTCATATGTTGTGTATAAAAGATATGGCCGGTCTTTTACGTCCTTTCCAAGCGGAGAAATTAGTGACCGAATTAAAGAAAGCGGTTGATTTACCGGTTCATTTACATACCCACGATACAGCCTCAGTTCAATCAGCGACGTATTTAAAGGCCATTGAAGCCGGTGTAGATATTGTAGATGGAGCGTTAGGAGCGATGTCAGGATTGACTTCTCAGCCTAACTTGAACTCGCTAGTGGCGATGATGCAGGGTCATCCGAAAGCATCAGATTTGAATTTAGACTTACTAAACGAATATTCGAATTATTGGGAGGCGGTTCGTACGATGTATACGCCGTTCGAATCGGAACTGAAGGCGGGAACCGCTGAGGTGTACAATAATGAGATTCCGGGTGGACAATATACCAACTTACGTGGCCAAGCGATTGCGTTGGGCGTAGGCGATAAGTTTGAACAGTTGAAGCGTAATTATACGGAGGCAAATACGCTTTTTGGAGATATCGTTAAAGTAACTCCATCGTCGAAAGTGGTAGGGGATATGGCGATTTTTATGACAGCGAATTCGTTAACGGCGGAGGATGTGTATGCCAAAGGCGCCACCTTATCCTTCCCTGAATCCGTAAAAGACTTCTTCAAGGGCGGCCTAGGTCAACCTTACCAAGGTTTCCCAAAACAATTACAGGAGATCATCTTGAAAGGTGAACACGCGATCGAAGGTCGTCCAAACGATCATTTAGCACCCATCGACTTCGATGCTGACTTCAAGTCATTTAAAAAGAAATTCCCTGAGGCTGAAGACGGATTCTTTGATTACTTATCGTACAAAATGTACCCGAAAGTCTACGAAGACTATTACAAGAATTCGGCTTCATTCGGTGAATTATCGGCACTTCCTACGCCAGCCTTCTTCTATGGCTTAAAGCAGGATGAGGAGATTATGATTACGATTGAGCCAGGTAAAACGATCATCGTGAAGTTCTTGTACATGTCTGAGCCAGATGAGTCAGGTCTGCGTAACGTGACTTTTGAGTTGAATGGCCAAGCTCGCCGCATTAAGATTTTGGACAAAAACGTCAAAGTCGAACGCGCTCAACACGCGAAGGCAAAAGTAAAAGGCGATATCGGCGCTCCATTGCAAGGTCGCTTATCCCGTATCTTGGTAAAACCAGGCGATGAAGTGAAATTAAACGCGCCACTTTACGTGATCGAAGCGATGAAGATGGAATCGATCGTTTCAGCTCCATTCGAGGGAATCATCGGTAACGTAGTACTTACAGAAGGAACGGTGGTAGAGCAAGAAGACTTAGTATTGACCTTGGAAGAGGCAAAACTCCCAGAACCAAACGTGGAAGAATATTTATTTGTGTATGGAACCTTGCGTCGTGACTGTGGAAACGACTTACATCGCTTAATCGCACGTAATTCGGACTATATCGGCATGGCAACATACCAAGGTCAAATGTACCAAGTGGCCGATTATCCAGGTATCATTCCTTCATCAGATGCAAAAGACCAAGTTGTAGGTGAATTGTATTTATTGTCCAATACGATCAAATTATTGAACGTGTTAGATGAATACGAGGAATACAATACCGAAAAACCAGCAGAAAGTATTTTTGTGCGTGAGCAGGTAAAAGTGAGCTTAAAAGGCAAAGAAATTGAAACTTATGCGTATTTATATAATAAAAAAATCGACCCGAAAACGCGCATTGCGTCTGGGGATTATGTGAAAGGCTAATGAAAAATATCGTTCTTCTTTGTTTGTTGACATTTACCGCTCAGGCCCAAAACCCGCTTTTAAAGGCGCACGCACACAATGATTACGAACACGCTCGACCATTTTTTGATGCGTTTCAGCTAGGTTTTGGCTCTATTGAAGCGGATGTATATGCAGTAAATGGTGAATTATTGGTGGGACATGAGCGTTCCCAGTTACGCCTGAATCGCAACTTGAAAGATTTGTACATAGATCCCATTATTCGAGTTCTGAAAGCAAATAAAGAGGGTAATTTTCACCAATTATTGATTGATTCTAAGACCTCATCAGACTCCACTTTGCCGCTGATTATTGCTGCATTGAGGCCCCATGCCGAAATCTTACTGAAAAAGGGATTCCGAATTGTGATTTCAGGAAATCGTCCTAAGCCTTCACAATACATTGAATCTCCTGCTTGGATTACCTTTGATGGTCGTTCAGATGAGCGTTTTCCAACGAAAAAAGTGATTTTGGAGAGCGAATCTATGTTAAAATTTGGATTTTGGGGTGGCCAAGGACCAATTCCTGCCGCTTTGAAAGAAAAACTCAAAAACTACGTCGATCAAGTTCACGCGAATGGACGAAAAGTCCGTCTTTGGGCTACGCCAGATACTCTTTTAGGATACCAGGCTTTGATGGATATCGGTGTAGACTATATTGGCACAGATAAATTAAGTTTGTTATCAGACTATTTGAAATTCGGCGAGAGTAAATAAGCCTGAGATTAAGCTTTTACAATAAAACCTATTTAAATGAAAACTAGACGCGAATTTTTGGCTAAATCAGCCTTATTTACTTTAGCATCCACACTTCCCATTTCCCTTTTTGGTGCTAAAAAATCCTATTCATTAGGTTATTCAGCTATTACCTGGAGTGGGCAAGATGAGCAGGCAATTAAAGATATTTCTGGCTTAGGATTTAAAGGAATTCAACTGCGTGCGAATACCTTCGCAAAATACAAAGACAATACGGCTGCCTTAAAAACACTATTAGAGCAATCGGGATTGCAATTATGCATGTTTTCAAGTGGTAATGTCGAAATAGATCCGGCTAAAGTAGAAGCATCTATTGCTCAGCACGTTAAGCACGCGGCATTTGTGAAAGCCTTAGGAGGAACTTCGATTCAATTGACTAATTCCCTACGTAAGAAAGGGGTAAAGCCGGAGGAAAAAGACTTGATTCGTTTAGCAGAGGTAATGAACGAAATTGGTGCTAAAACGAAAGAAATTGGCATTCAATCTACCTACCATAACCACATGGACCAGTTTGGGGAAACACCAGAGGAGGTTGATTTATTGGTAACCCACATGGACTCTTCGAAGATCAAATTGCTTTTAGATGTGGCACACTATTTCCAAGGCGGAGGAAATCCAGCGGAAGCAGTCTTGAAATACCGCAAAGTGTTACACTCTTTGCATATGAAAGATGTGCGCCAAACAGAGCCTCGCTACCGTTTTGTCGAATTAGGACAAGGAAAAGTTAATTTAGAAGAGGTATTCGCCAACTTGGATAAAATCAAGTTTAAGGGCTTTGCCATTGTGGAATTAGATTCTGTCCCTGATACAGGTAAAACACCACTAAGTTGTGCAGAAACGAGTAAGGAATTTTTAAAATCTAAAATTCAGTATCCTTTTTCTTAAATTGCAGCCTAATTTAAAATCAAATGGCGAGTAAAAAGGATCCTGCAATTGGGTTTATCTTCATCACTTTATTAATTGACGTTCTTGGAATCGGCTTAATTATCCCCGTTTTACCTACCTTAATTAAAGGTTTTGTAGGCGGTGATATTTCAGTAGCCTCCCAATATGCAGGCTGGTTAATGGCTTCCTATGCCATTATGCAGTTCCTTTTTTCACCTGTTTTAGGTGGATTATCTGATCAAGTGGGTCGACGCCCCGTGATTTTAGCCTCTTTATTTGGATTCACGATTGATTATTTAGTTTTAGCTTTTGCCCCCAATATCCTGTGGTTATTTATCGGGCGAATTATGTCTGGGATTACTGGAGCTAGTTTTACAACCGCTCAAGCCTATATTGCGGATGTTTCTAAGCCGGAAGATCGCGCTAAGAACTTTGGGGTAGTGGGAGCCGCTTTTGGTGTAGGATTCATCATTGGGCCTGCCGTAGGCGGTATATTAGCCTCTTATGGAGACCGAATTCCTTTCTTTGCAGCCGCTGGTTTAACCTTGATTAATGGAATTTATGGCTATTTTGTCTTGCCTGAATCCCTAGCAAAATCGAATCGCCGTCCCTTTGATATTAGACGTGCAAACCCTTTAGGTTCCTTAAAAAACTTAACAAAATACCCCCTTATTGCCGGTTTAGTGGGTGGCTTTTTCTGCTTACAATTAGCTGGTCAGGTGCACCCTAGCACTTGGTCCTATTTTACGATGAAGGTATTTGGTTGGACTCCGGATCAGGTAGGTTATTCCTTGGCTTTTGTGGGTTTAATTGTTGCCATTGTGCAAGGAGGATTGGCGCGTGTTATTTTGCCCAAATTGGGGGAAATACGAGCGATCTCCTACGGTCTACTCCTGTACGGAATTGGTTTCTTTATGTTTGCTTATGCCACTAAGTCTTGGATGATGTACGCCTTTATGATTCCTTTCGGATTAGGAGGAATTGCAGGACCAGCACTACAAAGTCTCATTACCCAACAAGTAGGTCCTGATGAACAAGGTGAGTTGCAAGGTGGTTTAACCAGTTTACAGTCGATTACGACGATTTTTGGGCCCTTATTAGCCTCCAATCTGTTTGCCTATTTTGCTTCAGAAAAAGCCCCTATCTTATTTCCTGGTGCTGCTTTCTTTATGGCCGCCATATTAGTACTCATTGGTTGGTTTATCGTGATGCGCTCTATCCCCAAGAAACACGCTTAAAAAAGGATGAACGGTAATTAAGCTATGCTTTTTTACCTTAACTTTCGAAAATAAACCCCTTTTAAATGAAAACAATGATCAAATCAATCTGCCTTGTGGCAGTAATGCTTGTAGCTAATGTAGCCTTTGCTCAATCGACAGAGGAAATTTTAGCTAAACACGAAGCCGCTATGGGTGGTGCCGATAAATGGGCAACTGTGAAAACAGCTGTGGTAAAGAATAAGTTTAATGTTCAAGGAATGGACATTGAAAGCAAGACGTCCTTAGTGGTTGGTAAGTCTTTTCGTCAAGAGGTGGAAGTAATGGGAAATAAAATCATTACTGTAATTGACGGAGACAAAGGTTGGATGAATCGCCCTGCCATGATGGGTGGAACGGGTGAGCCTGAAGATATGCCTAGTGAACAAGTAAAGATGTCAAGCTCACAAAAGACATTAGGTTCTATTTTAACGAATGCAAAAAAAGACGGTTATAAGATCGAGTTAGTATCTAAGGAGAAATTAGATGGTGCTGATGTGTATCTGTTAACGGTTACAAAGCCTTCTGGCGAAGATAGTAAAGTCTACGTTTCTACTGCCACTAATTTCGTAGTGAAGACACAGGCAAAAGTTCAAGCGAATGGCCAAGAAATAGATTCAGAAGTTAGCTTCTCGAACTATAAAATGGTTAATGGTTTAGCTTTCCCTCACACGGTGGAAACAGCAAATCCAATGGGTGGCATGATGACAGTGGAAACGGTTTCTGTAGAGATTAATCCGACAATTGATCCAGTTATTTTTGCAAAACCAAGCAAATAATCAAGTGTTTTTCGCTGTATTAAAAAAGGGCTTCAGAAATGAAGCCCTTTTTTTAGGGTAAAAATTGCTGAATGTGATTTCGAGCACTTCGAATCGCTTTATCAATATCCTCTTCCGAACCCTCATAAGCCTTGTCTTCTACTTCGATGACGATGGGGCCTCGGTAACGTACATCATTCAATGCTGAGATAAACTTTCCCCAATGAATATCACCTAAACCTGGAATTTTAGGAGCATGGTATTCTAATGGATTGGCTAAAATCCCCACCCGATTTAACTTCTCTGGATACACTTTCACATCTTTTAAATGCACATGGTGAATCCGATCTGCATATGCATAGATAGGGTAGGTGTAGTCCATCATTTGGAAAACCATATGTGATGGATCATAATTTAAGCCAAAATTTGCCGATGGAATAATCGTAAATAATTCATCCCAAATCTTAGGCGTCGTCATCAAATTTTTTCCACCCGGCCATTCATCATCCGTAAAAAACATGGGGCAATTTTCAATCCCTATTTTGATCTGTAACGTATCAGCTAAGGCAATAATTTCAGGCCAAACTTCTGCAAATTTTCCTACATTATAATTCACATTCTTCGTGTAATCACGTCCTACGAAGGTGTTCACACGCGATATACCTAATATGGCCGCAGCCTTGATGATTTTTTTGATGTGCTCGCGGTAAAAAGAAGCTTGAGTTTCGTCCGGATCTAATGGATTCGGATAATAGCCAAGAGCTGATATTTTGACCGGATGCTGTGCTAATTTCTCTTTTAAGCTCAATAAATCTTCCGTAGTCATTTCATCCACCGCTATATGAGAAACTCCTGCATACCTGCGCGCGTCTTTAGACGAAGCAGGCCAACACATGACCTCCACACACGCAAAATTTTGTTGATTTGCGTAGTCTAATACCTCAAATAGGCTTTTAGTAGGGAGAATCGCAGAGACAAATCCAAGTTCAAACATTTTATTTCATTTTTTCTAGTCCGTAAAACAAAGCAAAAGAACCGGTTGCTATCCAAAGACCTACTGCTTCTCTTGCTAATTCTTGATTATGCGTCTTCATGCTTAAACCATCGGTTAAGAATCCCTCCCAGGCCGTCATTTCGACCCATAATTGCAATCCTGCGAAGAAGGATAAGCAAAATAAAATGAGTAGAAGTTCGGGATTAGTTTTACCACGCATCGCTTGTAATGACGTATAAACTGCCGTAGCATAAACCGGAACCCACAAAATGGGGTCTGGATCATTTAATTGCCAATAAGTGAACAGTAAAAATACTAGTCCAAATAAACCTCCCAAAACTAATTGTGCCTTTTTCATCTTAATTACATAGGTTTTTTACTGCTTCGGCTGCACCTGGATAGTTCAATTTCTGCGCTTGTTGGAAAGCAAGGCAAGCTTTATCGTTTTGTTTCGATTTTATATAGCTCAGGCCTAAAGCGTAATAGGATTTTCCAAAGGTTGGATCAATTTCTGCGGCCTTCGCAAAATCAGCTATAGCTTCGGCATAATTTTCTTCTTGAAACAAAATGTTTCCGCGGTTATAATAGGCATTGATGTCTTTGGGGGCTAATTTGATGGCTTGAGTAAAATCGATCTTAGCTTTTGCTGGATCAGCTAAAGCTGCTTGAATGATCCCTCTTTGGAGGTATCCTGCGCCTGAATCTGGCTGAGCTGTGATGGCTTTATCTGTAGGAGCTAAGGCTTTATCCCAAACTCCTTGTTCCATCAAAACTGCCCCTAGATTAAGCTGAGCAGTATATAGGGAAGGTTTTAGTTCGATAGCTTTACGATAGGCTGCTTCTGCCTCAGGATAATTTTTTTCTTGAAATAGAATGACCCCTTTGAGGTTATACGCTTCAGCTAAACCTGGATTTTTTTCAATCGCTTTCTGAAGAGCCTCTTTTGCAGAAACTGTTTCCCCTTTCTTCAATCTGGCTTTCGCCTCGTCTAACCAAGCCTCACCTGACGTTGAGCAAGCCCAAGCAAAACTAAGGCTTAGAAATAATATCAATTTTTTCATCTTTTAAAGTTAAGGGGCTAATCCAAAAAAACGATATATATTTTGAAAAAAGCAGCTTTTTTATCATATTTGTGACGGCAAATTACCAGCTCCCGCTGAATCCCCCAGGTCTTGATCGAAGCAAGGGTAGGTCGGTCGTAGCGGTGAATTTGCCATTTTTTTGTTATAAAAAATCTGACCTATGAAATTTTTCATTGATACAGCAAACCTAGCTCAAATAAAAGAGGCACAGGATTTAGGTGTTTTAGACGGCGTTACAACGAACCCTTCTTTAATGGCTAAAGAAGGAATTACCGGAAAAGATAACGTTTTACGTCATTACAAAGCGATTTGTGATATCGTAGACGGTGATGTTTCTGCCGAAGTAATTGCGACTGATTACGAGGGAATGATTCGTGAAGGCGAAGAATTAGCTGAGCTAGATGATAAAATTGTAGTTAAGATTCCAATGATCAAGGACGGTATTAAGGCCTTGAAATATTTTTCTGAAAGAGGTATAAAAACCAATTGCACGCTTGTATTTTCAGCCGGTCAAGCTTTATTAGCAGCGAAAGCAGGTGCAACTTATGTTTCCCCTTTCATCGGACGTTTAGATGATATTTCTTTTGATGGTATCGAATTGATAGAGCAAATTCGCTTGATCTACGATAACTACGAATTTGATACACAAATCTTAGCAGCCTCTGTACGTCACCCCATGCATATCATTAAATGTGCTGAAGCAGCTGCTGATGTCATGACAGGTCCATTGTCAGCGATGTTAGCTCTTTTGAAGCACCCATTAACTGATACTGGTTTAGCCCAATTTTTAGCTGATCACGCAAAAGCGAATTCATAATTAACCTAGGCGATTTTATGTCTGTTTTATCTTTTGAACAAGTAAGTATTTCACAAGAAGGTGTTAACACACTCGAAGACATTAATTTAACGATTAATGAAGGAGAATTTTATTATTTGATCGGCAAAACAGGTAGTGGGAAGAGTACTTTTTTTCGCAGTATCATTGCGGAAATTGGCCTTGAATCGGGAATTGCCTCCGTTGCAGGCTATTCTTTGAATACGATTAAGCGTTCAGAGGTGCCTTTCTTAAGGCGCAAATTAGGCTTTGTATTTCAAGATTTTCAATTGTTGACTGATCGCAATGTTGAGAAGAATTTATCTTTTGTTTTAGAGGCTACTGGTCATACGAATAAAGATGAAATTCGATTCAAGATTGAGGAGGTTTTAGCGCGCGTGGGAATGAGTTCTGCCATCAACAAGCGTATTCACCGTCTTTCAGGTGGAGAACAACAACGTATTTGTATTGCCCGAGCGATTCTGAATAATCCGATGCTATTGCTAGCTGATGAGCCTACGGGGCATTTAGATCCAGAGGTTTCTTTGGAAATTATGCAATTATTCAAAGAATTAAATCAAAGCGGCATGGCGATTATCATGGCTAGTCATGATTACAATACGATGGCTAAAGTCCCAGGTAAAATCCTGAAATGCGAAGGAGGTAAAATCTTCCCTGTAAGCAGTCTTTAATCTTATTTTCCTGTATAGTAAACCACTGGAATGATACATTCTTCTAGTGAAATACCTCCATGTTGGAATGTATTTTTATAGTGGTTTACGTATTGATTGAAATTATTGGGATAAGCGAATAGATTGTCTTCTTTAGCAAAAACATAGGTGGTAGAGACATTCGGTTTCGGTAAGAAAATGTTCTCTGGTTTCCTGCAAACCATCATTTTATTGGTTGCATCCCAATTTAAATTTTTCCCTTGCTTATAGCGTAGATTCGTATTCGTATTGCGATCACCAATGATTTTAACTGGATTTTGTACTCGAATCATCCCGTGATCCGTCGTAATGATTACACGCCCTTTTTTCTCTGCGATCTTCTTTAACAGATCAAATAGGGGAGAATGTTGGAACCAGCTGGCTGTTAAACTGCGATAAGCAGATTCGTCTGGGGCTAATTCCTTAATCATGGCCATGTCTGTGCGTGCGTGGGATAGCATATCCACGAAATTATAGACGATGACGTTTAAATCATTGGTGGCTAATTTATTGAAATTGTCGACTAACTGTTTTCCTTGGTATTGGTGAATAATCTTGTGATAGGAGCTTTTAGCGTTGATTTTCAAGCGCTTTAGTTGTTCTTGTAGGTAGAATTCTTCTTGTTTATTATATCCCTCTTCATCTTCCGAATCACCTATATCATATACCCATTTATCAGGATAATTTTTTGCAATTTCAGACGGCATCATACCGGCAAAAATAGCATTTCGGGCATAGGCGGTTGTGGTGGGAAGGATGGAATAATACTTGTTTTCCTGTTCTAATTGAAAGTATTCTTGGATGTATTTATCCAACGTTTTCCATTGGTCAAAACGTAAGTTGTCGATTAAAATAAAATAGAGTGGACTCTTATCGTTTATTTTCGGAAATACGTGTTTACGAAGCATCAAGTGTGATAAAACGGGGGTTTCTGCATCTGGTTTTTGCAACCAATCTTCGTAATTTTTTTCAATGAATTTACTAAAATGGGCATTTGCCTCATTTTTTTGATTGTTCAAAACTTCAGCCATCGATTTATTTTCGGTGGTGTCTATTTCGAGCTCCCAATACACAAGTTTTTCGTAGATTTCAGACCATTCTTTGGCATTTAAATGATCCTGGTATTGCATTGATAAGGCCAAAAATTCTTGTTGGTACGTAATATTCGTTTTCCCTTCTTCCAGTCTTTTCTTATCGAATATACGCTTAACTGAAAGTAATAATTGATTGGGATTCAGTGGCTTGATGAGGTAATCTGCTATCTTAGAACCGATAGCATCCTCCATTAATTCTTCCTCCTCTGATTTTGTAATCATGATAACGGGAAGGTTGGGACGGATCTTTTTGATTTGTAATAAGACCTCTAATCCAGACATTCCTGGCATATTTTCATCTAGGAATAAAATGTCGAACTTCTGCGTCTCTACTAATTCAAGTGCATCAGCACCTGAATTAACCGTATAAACTTCATATCCCTTGCTCTCTAAAAACAAAATATAGGGTTTCAATAAATCGATTTCATCGTCTGCCCAAAGTATTTTATACGTCATTCTTCTTTTATTTACCTTTCAAGTCTAAAATTAGCTAATTTTACATTTAATCCTCGTTAATACATGTTAATAGATTATCCTGTTCATTTAACGGAATCTGCGGTTGAAAATCTGCGCCTACTTTCTTTTCCTGAGCCTTTTCTTAGGGTTGGAATGCGAGGTGGTACATGTGGTGGTACATTTATACTTGGCTTTGATGCTAAAACTGAGTTTGACGAGGAATACCTGATTGAAAATATTCCTGTTATCATTGATCGAAGAGAATTGTTATTTGTCCTAGGAACAGAGATTTCATACGAAGCCCAAGGCAATGGTTTTTACCTTCATAAACCCGCGAAATCATGAAATTTGCAGCCATAGATATCGGTTCGAATGCCGCTCGTCTTCAAATATCCAGTGTATTGGAGAACGATGGTGTGATCAGTTTTAAGCGGATCGAATACGTGCGTTTCGCTCTTCGCTTAGGTCATGATGTGTTTGGCGATGGTTCCATTTCCCCTGAATCGGAGGTAAGGGTCTTTAAATTGTTGCATGCTTACAAGTTATTAATGGATTTACATGAAGTGAAGGATTACGCTATTTGTGCCACCTCAGCCATGCGTGAAGCCTCTAATTCAGCCGAGATTATTACTCGAATTCATAAGATTTTAGATATGAAAATCCAATTAATTGATGGAAGCCGCGAAGCAGAATTAATTAATGATGTGGTAGTTCAATCGTTGCATCCGAAGAAAAATTATCTGCACATTGATGTAGGTGGTGGAAGTACTGAATTAAATATCTACCGTCATCGGGAGAAATTGGCCTCTAAATCCTTTAAAATAGGATCAGTTCGTTTATTAGAAGGCACAGAGAAGGAGGGGGATTGGGAAAAAATGCGTAATTGGATTTCGCAGCAGAAAGAATTAATCTCAGGTGAAATTGAGGCAATTGGGACAGGTGGAAATATCGCCAAATTATTTAATTTATCTAAGCCCGGAACAGAGGAGAAGTCAATGACTTTTGATGCTTTATTTGAGATGGCTGCCTATGTAGGATCTTTCTCTTTTGAAGACCGTGTCAATAAGCTTCGCTTAAATACAGACCGAGCTGATGTCATCGTGCCAGCAGCTTCTATCTATTTGACTGCGATGGAGTTAGCTGGTTGTAAATCGATTTTGGTACCCGATTTAGGACTGAAAGACGGTATTTTACAAATGCTCTATGACCGGTATTTAAATAGAAAGAAATAATTATTTTTCTATTCGGTAGACAAGACCCATCGATAATACTTGGGAAAATTGCCAATTAGGGTCTTGATCATAATCGCGGAATAATACGATTTGCAGATTCGTACTGACATATTTGTTTACTTTCATTGTAATATTCGCATCTAATCGATGCACAATACTATTTGATAATGTTAGTCTGAAATAGTCGATGAGGGCTGAATAGCGGGCTTTTACATTGATATTTTCCCAAACATCTTTGTCCACGTTAACTAAATATTGGAATACGAATTGATTTCTAATATTGTCGCCTGGCTTTTCTAAACCATATAATCCTGCTCTTGAGATAGCTTGATCGAAGACAAAAGTTTGTCGTAAACTACCAATACCTATTCGGGTATAAAAAGATTTATCTGGATGGTATTCTAAACCCATCGAAGAAGTTAGGTAGGCAGGAGCAAAAAGGCTTGAAATAAGGGAGTCTACAGGAACACCTGCTTTGTTTTTCTTCCCATATTCAAATCCACTAAAGAATTGTGTTTGAAAGTTAGTAGAACCGAAAAAGTCCCATTTAGGGCTGATTCGATAACCGGCCTTAAATTCATAGGCAATACGGTCTATATTTTTACGAAGACTTTGAGTTTTATTTTGGAGAAAACCTACTTGTAAATTAAGGTCAGAATTCAAACGCCAAGATTCATTGGAAACGTTTGCTGTATGATTTAAATACCAGCCAATGGCTAAGGTATTTGTTCCCCCCCCTTTCCAGTTATCACTAAAACTCGATTGATTCAAGTTAATGCCTGAGGTCATTATTTGTTTCCATTTATTTGCCGTAGAATCAGCCTTAGATACTGCTAATGCAGGCTCTAAAGCAATGAAAAACAACAAAATGAAAAGCAAATTATACTTCATTTGACAAAGGTACAAAAAACCTGTAGGAATGGCTTATTTTCCAATGGATAAACGTATCTGTCCTGAAAAGACCTCTAAAGGCTCCAATTCAATTAATCCATCCCCCGTATTGAAGGCATCCGTATTGGCAGTCATCGGTTCTATGGCTACTGAAGTAAATCCCTCAGGATGAAAGACAACCAGAAATGGAAATTGAATGGAAGATTGTTCCAAAAACAATGATCGCTGGTGTTTGTTGTCTCTCAATTCTGTGATGTGCTTCTTAAGGGGTTCTAGTCTAAAGACATGATCCACTTTTTCTTTAGAGAAAATAAACGCTTTCTGCCCTTGTAGACTTTCTTCTTTTAAGGGAATCATCTGCGAATCTGATATAAAACGGCTGATTGGAAGAAAATTGATGGATAAGTCCGCTATTGTTGTATCGGGGAATTTAAAATAGGGATGCCAGCCACAAGCAAATGGCATAGAAGTTGATCCGGTGTTTTTTGCTTGGAAAGTGATTTCGAGGCCGCCTTCATTTAGTAAATTATAGGTGTAGCTAAAGATAAAGGGGAAGGGGTAGTTCAGTTCTTCGCCTTCGTATACGTAGTCTAAGGTGATTGAATTTTCTGATTGTTGTTTGATTGAGAAAGGCGCTCTTGCTAATAAACCATGGATTGCATTTCCTAAGGCTGGTTCATTAATGGGTAATTGGTAATTTTTCCCCTTATAGGAATAGTTTCCGTTGCGAACGCGATTCACCCAAGGAGTAAGTAGTGCACTTGGATGATAGGGGTTACTTTCTAAAGGGTGATTCGCACTACCGGGTAAATCAATTAATGAAATTCCAGAAAGATTTAATTCAATTAGACTCGCACCTACCTTTTCATCTACTACTAAGTAATCCCTTGTTGTTATGTTTCTTATTTCCATGGCTTTCTACTTCACTACTTTTACCATATAGGTAGATTAACTTCAAAATTGCGCAAAGTTTCTGTTAGGGCCAAAGCCTAAAATTAAAACCTACCTTATAATTTCTTTATTTCCATTTTAACGGGATTTTTTAGGCGATTTTTAAGCTATTTTCTATGTCAATTTTATTCTTAGCAAAAACATGGTGTGAAATACGCATATGAAAGGAGAATGTAGTATATATATAATAGGTATGAGAAAATTTTTAAAATTGAGTATTATTCAAACTTTGAATAGTCTTATTTGATTGATAAAACGATTAAGATTGAATTATTTAATCGTCACTTAATTACCTAATAACACCTTTTTGATTTTTTTTGAGCATATTTTTTTTTGATTTTACCGATAAATAATATACCTTGCTCGAATAAATTAAACATAAACTAAACTAAACACCTTATGAGAAAAGCTTTACTCTTTGTTGTTGCGGTTTTAACAATGACCCTCAGTTTTGAGGTTTCAGCGCAACAACGGGTGATTACCGGTACGGTAATTTCCGAGGAAAACGGTCAAGGGTTGCCAGGTGCAACGGTTCTCGTGAAAGGGACGAAAGTGGGTGCTACCACCGATTTGGATGGTAAGTACTCTATCAACGTTCCTGCGGGATCCGATGTGTTAGTTGTTTCTTTCGTAGGCCTTAAGGCTCAGGAAGAGGCAATTGGTAGCCGGTCCGTAGTCAATTTAACCCTTAAAGTCGATGCATCGCAGCTATCCGAAGTGGTAGTAACGGCGATCGGTATTGCAAGGGAGAAAAAAGCACTGGGTTACGCAGTAACTTCAGTAAGTAAAACACAGTTGGAGAATCGTCCAGAAGCTGACGTTGCCCGCGTATTGCAGGGTAAGGTACCAGGGGTAAACATTACCTCAACCAATGGTATGACAGGATCTGGTACTAACATGATTATCCGTGGTTACAAATCAGCTACTGGTAACAACCAGCCGTTGTTCGTTGTGGATGGGGTTCCATTTAATACCTCTACTAACGCGCAGAACTCGTTTACAGGCGGTGGTGCTACTACTTCTTCTCGTTTCTTGGATATTGATCCTAACAACATCGAGACTATGTCTGTATTGAAAGGTCTTTCTGCAACCGTTCTTTATGGTGACCAAGGTAGAAATGGTGTAATCTTGATTACAACTAAATCTGGTGCATCTAAGAGAAAAGATGCTGAAGTAACGGTCAACCAGTCTGTATTCTTTAACAAGGCAGCTTCTTTACCGGATTATGGTATGGAATATGGTAACGGTTTTCAGCAAGCTCCAGGTTTCTTCTTCTCTAACTTCGGTCCGAGCATGAATTCTGGTTTGTTGATCAATCACCCTTATGCTACTTCTTCTGTAGCGGCGGTTCGTGAGGCATTCCCTCAATTTTGGGTAGATGGTAAAGTGGGTGGTACTCCTATTAAGTATGAATACAAAGCTTACAAGGATCCTTCTCAAATCTTCTTTAGACAAGGTTTAATTTCCAATAGCTCTGTTCAAGTAGCAGGTGGTTCGGCTAAGACTAGCTATAATGCAAGTTTTGGTTATACAGATGAAGAAGGCTTTACTCCAGGAAATGAAATGAAGAAGTTTAACTTCGGATTGGGAGTTAGATCTGAAATTACTGATAAGTTATCGGTTAACTCTTCTTTCACTTTCGCTAAAACTGATTTAATCTCTCCTCCTGCAAACGCATCATATGGTTCAGGATCTGATATTCCTTCTGTTTTTGGTCACGTATTGTTTACTCCACGTTCAGTGGATTTAGAAAACCTTCCGTATGAGAACCCTGTAGACAAAAGCTCTGTTTACTTTAGAGGTGGAAACGATATTACTAACCCTAACTGGTTGGTTAAATATTACAAGAATACTTCTAACGTGAGTCGTTTCTTCAACTCGACTTCTTTGAACTATGATTTCAGCAATAACTTCTCTGTGACTTATCGTTTAGGTCTAGATACGTATTCTGAATTACAAGAGATCTTATACAATAAAGGTGGTGCTACGGCTAACCTAGCAACTAAAAACGGTTACTATAGAACCATTAATATTAATAATACGATCTGGAACCAAGACTTAATCTTGAATTGGAAGAAAGACTTTTCTGATAAATTCAGCATGACTGCTTTATTTGGTGGAAACTCTCGTTTTGATACTTATGCCCAGTCTGGTGTGGCTTCTCAAGGTCAATTGGCTTTCGGGTTGTTCAGACACTCTAACTTCGCTACTTCTTCTAGTAATGATGCCTATTCAGGTGGAACTATGAACTATGGCGTAGATGAGCGTAGATATGGTTTGTACACTAACATTACTTTAGACTATTCTGATTACTTATTCTTGAACTTGTCTGCTCGTAATGATTGGACATCTACAGTCGAAGAAGCTAATAGAAGTGTATTGTATCCTGGAGGATCTTTATCTTTCATCCCTACTACGGCATTTGATTGGAGTTCTTCTACATTGAAATACCTTAAGTTGAGATTTGGTTACGGTACCTCAGCTGGTTATCCTAGCCCATACAGTACACGTAATGTCTTAGCTCAGTCTGCTAGAGCATTCGATGTAGGTGGATCTGTGACTGCTACTCACTCGGTATCTAATACCTTGGGTAACCCTAACTTGAAGCCTGAGCTTCATGGTGAGGCAGAGTTCGGTGTGGAAGGTGTTATGTTCAACAACAAGTTGAAATTTGATATCTCTATTTACGAGAAAAACACGACGAATTTGATTACGAATGCTCCAATTGACCCTGCAACTGGTTTTACTGGTACTGCAATCAATATTGGTCGTATCAGAACTCGTGGTGCTGAATTCCAAGCTACTGTAACACCGGTATCTACAGCAAGTGGTTTTGAGTGGAACTCTACTATTAACTGGGCTACTTACAAGACTTTAGTAATGGAATTAGGTGGTGGATTATCTGAAGTAGTAGTGGCTGGATTTACCGATTTAGGTAACTTCGCTGTTCCTGGTCAGCCATTCAACATCATCAAAGGTATTGGTTTTGATAGAGATCCTGCTACAGGACAGCCTATCATCCTTTCTACTGGTGTACACAAGCCTACTAATGAGCCTGTAGTATTAGGTGATCCTAACCCAGAATGGACTGGTTCATTCATCAATAGCTTCTCTTATAAAGGTTTTACCTTAAGCGCTATGATGGAATACCGTCACAAAGGTGTAGTAATGTCTAATACAGTAACGGCAACTTTAGCTCGTGGTGTAACCAAGGATCCAGTTGCTGATCGTGAAATGACTTTCATCATGCCTGGTGTAAGACAAAATGGTACTAATCCAGATGGAACGCCAATTTACATCAAAAATGATCGTCAAATTTCTGCTTCTGATTATTTCTTCTCTGGATACCAGGGAGCTACAGATGAGCCTAACGTATTTGACGGATCTACGATTCGTTTGAGAGAAATTTCTTTGGCATACAGCTTGCCTAGTAAATTGATGTCTAAGACTCCATTCAAGAAAGCATCTTTTGCTTTGAGCGGTACTAACTTATGGTTCCTTGCCCTTAACTTCCCACCAAACATGAACTTCGATACTGACGTATTGGGTACTGGTGTAGGTAACGGACTTGGATTTGATTTCGTAACTGGACCTAGCTCTCGTAGATTGGGTGGAACGTTGACTCTTACATTCTAACTCCAAACTAAAAATGATAATGAAAAGATTTATATATGGTTTGACGATGGTTGCCGGAATGGTATTCGCAACGTCATGTTCGGAGAAACTGGATGAATTATTGGAAAACCCGAATGCAGTTAATGCAACTACTGCATCTCCTGATTTCCTTTTGAACAGTATCCAGCTTAACTACCAAAGTTTATGGTATGGTGTATCAGATCGTGGTGCACGTTTGACTCGTCAAATTAACCAAGGATCTGCCTTGTATGAAGCAGCTTATTCTGCTGGTTCTACTAATGGAACGTGGTCTAATGCTTATGCGAATATTTTAGCTGACGTTGAGTTTTTGTTGCCTTTGGCACAGAAGTCGAATTTGCAACGCCACATGGGTATAGCTAAGACGATCAAGGCAATGGTCTTGATGGATCTAGTAGATACGTATGGTAACGTTCCTTTTACTGAAGCATTAAATGCGGCTAATTTCAATCCTAAAACAGATGATGGTGCT
This sequence comes from uncultured Cytophagaceae bacterium, assembly GCA_903837305.1. Taxonomy (GTDB): domain Bacteria; phylum Bacteroidota; class Bacteroidia; order Cytophagales; family Spirosomataceae; genus Aquirufa. The sequence goes on along the minus strand of CAILUB010000362.1, from coordinate 2,861 downwards.
ACTATCTATGCTGCTGCTTTGAAATTGTTAGATGAAGCAGCAGTTCACTTTGCTGCAACTTCTTCTGGTGGAACGCCGAATGATTACTTTTACGCCAGAAATTATACGCGTTGGGGTAAATTTGTTAATACTCTTAAGTTAAAGTATTACTTATACACGCGTTTGGTTAATGCAGATGCTTCTAAGAATGCGATTAATGCGTTAATAGCAGCAAATGCGCTTATTGGTACTGGTGATGATTTTGTCTTCCGTTTTGGTACTACTGCTGCAGATCCAGATTCTAGACATCCTAAGTTTGCTGGTCAGTATACTGCCGGTGGTGGAGACTACCAATCTACGGATTTCATGCACCATTTGACTGTGGAAAAAGGTTTTGATGATCCTCGCGTTCGTTACTACTTGTATCGTCAAACATTGACGAATACGACTAACGTAGATGAGCAAGAGTGTATTTCTCAGATTGCACCTCCACACTACTTGGTTGGAAACTATTGCTACTGTAATCCTGCGGGCAACAAAGGATACTGGGGTCGTGATCACTTAGATCCAGACGGTATACCACCCGATGGTTTAAAACGTACGGCTTATGGTACTTTCCCTGCTGGTGGTCGTTTTGATAACAACTCTGGTGCTCCGGTTGCTAACCCTGCTTTGGGTATGAAAGGTGCTGGTATTCACCCGATCATGTTAGCTGCTTATGTTGATTTTATGTTAGCTGAAGCTGCTTTAACTCTTGGAACTACGGGTAATGCAAAGACCTTGATGCTATCAGGTGTTAAGAAGCATATGGACTATGTTCGTGCTTTTGCAGTTGCTGGTGCTGAAGGTGCTACTATTTCTGCTTTTGAAACAGCTACTGCCTTTACGGGACGTGTGACTAACTACCAAAACTATATAGGTGCTCAGATTGATGCTGCTTCTTCCAACGACGCTAAATTAGACGTTGTCGCAAGAGAGTATTGGTTGTCACTATATGGTAATGGTATGGAAGCTTACAATTTGTATAGAAGAACTGGTAAGCCATCTCGTATGCAGCCTGGTTTAGAAGCGGTAACAGGACCTTTTGTTAGATCATTCTTGTATCCTAACAACTACCTTGTGACCAATACTTCTGCAGTTCAGAAACAGAATCTAGCTACTCAAGTGTTCTGGGATAAGAATCCTGCATCACCTTGGATTTATTAACCTTAAAAATTAGAAAATATGAAAATGCTAAGATATAGTTTCGGATTGTTGGCAACTATGCTCATCTTTCTAAGTTCTTGTAGAGATTTTGTGGAGCCAGCTGTTCCTTACAAAGATTTTGACACAGGGGCTTACTTAAGAACAATTGCTAGAACAAGCACAACCTTTAACTTCTTTGATTTGGCTAGCTCAAAATTTGCGCTAACCGTTGAAGCAGTTGATAAGGAAGATGGTAAGACGGTTCAGACCGTAGAAATTCGTGTTCGTCACAGACGTTTAGTTGCGGGTGTTGGTTTAAAATACACTCCAGCGAACGACGTGTTAGTGAAGACGCTTCAAGCGGCTGATTTCAAACCAAACAGTAATTCTCGTTTTTTGAGAGCTGATTTCACCATTACAGCTGCTGAAGCGATTGCTGCTGTAGGTTTGACGAATGCAGGAATCAGTGGAGGAGATGCATTTGAGTTCCGTTTAATATTGAAAGACAAGTTTGGAAGAGTATTTTCTTCAGACAACGTTACTACCAATGTTGCGGGTGCTCCTTTCTACGATTCTCCATTCCAGTTCCCTGTTTCTGTAATTTGTCCTTCTGATTTAGCGGGTACATATGACTTCACTGCTACTGAGCAGAAGTCTGATTATGGTACTTGCGCAGGTGGTACTTATACAGGTAAAACGACATGGACTAAAAAGGGTACTTCTACTAGCTATACAGTATCGGATGGTACATTTGGATTGTATGGATGTCAGAATGATAAATACTCAGGAGATGTTGCTATAAGCGATGCTTGTGGTGTACTTAGCATGGGTGGAGTAGATCAGTATGGTTCTCCATACTCTATGAAGTTTATCAGTAGAACTCCTGAACTTTTAACCTTTAGTGTTACTAACGGTTATGGAGATTTCATGATTGTTCAAGTTAAGTCTAACCCTGGTAAACCATGGCCGGCTACTTTGAAGTAATAGGTTAATTCCTATGATTATAAAAGGCAACGTCTTCTGACGTTGCCTTTTTTTATAATTTAGAAGTAAACAATTAGTGCAGCTCTTAAAATTTTTCTATGACTCCCAGTCCAAATAGAGCAAAGTCATATTTCACTGGATCTATTGGGTCAAACTCTCTTAAAATGGAATCTAAATCAACTACAGCTTTGGCATCATTCTGCTTTCGTTCCAATAGACCTAGTTTTCTTGCTGTATTTCCTGAATGAACATCAAGTGTAATTGAAAGCTTCGATGGGCTTATCCCTGTCCAGAAGCGTGTTTATGATATTAAAAGCAAAGGGAGATTGATCATCTCACCTGCGCATATCCTATTATCAGCAAGCGATGAGTGCCAAACTAAAATCCAGTTTGTTCATGAGATGTGGCAAAAGGATTTTACCTACTTTAAAATCATTGGATGAGGAATGGTATTACCTTAGTACCATTAATGAAGATTAGGGCAGGTATATAGTTCACTAGGAGCCATGAAGGCACAGGATGTTCAATCCACTGTTGCTACTGCCATAAAAAAGCGGGGCTTGAAAAAGGGCAAAGACCAGTTTTACTAAGTGATACTTGTGCTTGTTAAGTGTCCTTAGAACTAAAGGATTACTTAGCCAAAGAGGATATATTTCCCATCTACTGAGGAGTAATGGATCTACAAACACAGGGTAAAATAGAAAGGTCTCACC
>CAILUB010000361.1 GCA_903837305.1 uncultured Cytophagaceae bacterium | reverse complement strand
TTTAATTGCAAATTAAATGTTCGTTTTAAGGCTCCTACAAAAGTAAATGTAACGATTGCCGTTTCTGATGTGAACGGAAAAGAAATTCCTACAGAAACTGTGAAAGATTTCCAAGGCGACTATTTAGGTCAAATTGACTTAAAGAAAGCCAGTGCTGGAATTTATTTCTTACGTGTTACGCAAGGAAACGACGGCGCCGTTAGAAGAGTAGAAGTAAAATAATCCGCTTAAGGTTTGAAAATGAAAAAGCCTGGAGATTTATTTCCAGGCTTTTTCTATTTTATTTATTACTTGCCCATGTTGTAGAGGACAAAGGCATAGGAGTCAGCCGTCAGCTCAATCAACTTCGCTGTGTTAGAAGAACCATGACCACTATTCGTATCTATCCGAATAATCATGGGCTTAGCAGCGGTATTCTTCTCTTGAAGTGTTGCTGCATATTTGAAGGAGTGAGCTGGTACCACACGGTCATCGTGATCGGATGTAAAGACCATCGTGGCAGGATAGTTCATCGCCTTGATATTATGCAAGGGCGAATAGGCACGCAAAGCTTTGAATTCATCTGCATTATCGCTGCTGCCGTAATCTGCGACCCAGTTCCAACCGATGGTAAATTTTTGGAAACGTAACATATCCATCACGCCTACACCAGGTAATGCAGCCGCAAACAAATCTGGACGCTGGTTAATCGCTGCACCCACTAATAAGCCCCCATTCGAACGACCTGAAGCTGCTAAATAAGCAGGTGAGGTGTATTTTTCGCGTATCAAATATTCTGCTCCCGCAATGAAATCATCAAATACATTTTGCTTTTTCAATTTCATACCTGCTTCGTGCCATTTCTCACCATATTCACTACCGCCTCGTAAATTCGCCACCACATAGATACCTCCTTTTTCTAACCAAGGAATCAAACTCGCAGAAAAGGAAGGAGTAGAACTGATATTAAATCCACCATAACCATACAGAATCGTTGGGTTTTTGCCGTTCATCTGAATCCCCTTTTTACTCACAATGAACATAGGTACTTGGGTACCGTCTTTCGACGGATAGAATTTTTGAATAACGGTATAATCCGATGGATCGAAAGCTAACGTAGGTTTTTGGAACACAGTTGAAGCGTTTGTCGCTAAATCATAGCGGTAAATCGTAGGAGGGAAATTGAACGAAGAATACGTATAGAAGGTAAATTTATCCTCCTTCTCTCCGCCAAATCCACCGGCATTTCCTAAACCTGGTAAACTAACCGAACCTAATTCTTTACCGTTGTAATCGTAGCTAATTACGCGAGAGGTTACATCCTTCAAATAGTTCATGAACAAACGTTTGCCCACGGTATTTACTCCTTGTAAGGGCTCAGGCTTTTCAGTAACGATGGTTTTCCAATTTGCCTTTTCTGGACGCATTGGATCCACGCGGACAATTTTCTTGTTCGGTGCCCCTTCATTGGTTTCTAAAATCAACACATCGCCATCGTTATCCACGATGCTAAAATCGTATTTACCCGGCTCCGCTACAATTGGTTTAAATTTCGTTTCTTTTTTAGCCGCATCCATAATCCACAAGGCATTGCCATCTAAACCTTTTCCGCGATCGGAAATCGTCAAGAACGCAAAGCGCTCATCATCGGAAGTACTCACCGTGTGGAATCGCTGCGGGTTTTTAGGATCCTCATAGATCAATTGATCTTGTGATTGCGGGGTGCCCACCATGTGAAACCATACTTGGTGGTTCTCGTTTTTCGTACTCAACTCTTTTCCCTTTCCAGGGTCTGGATAGCGCGAGTAATAGAAGCCATTGCCTTTCCATGCCACACCGCTTACCTTAACCCAACTCAACTCATCTGCTAGGTTTTTACCTGTGTCCATATCACGTACATAATACGTTTGCCAGTCACTGCCACTCAGACTTAAACCTACACAGGCATATTTGCCTGTTTTGTTTAAAGAGAATACCGTTAGACGAGTTGTGCCGTCTTTAGATAAGGTGTTTGGATCGATGACCTGTTCTGGTTTTCCGTTTAAGCCTTTTTGACGATAAAGAACCGATTGATTCTGCAAACCAGAATTCTTATAGAAATAATACCATTCGCCTTTGCGAGATGGTGCAGAGATTTTCTCGTAATTACTAAGCGCTTCGATACGCTTTTTGAACTCCTCACGAAGTGGAATTTGGTTTAAATAGCCAAAACTTACCTCGTTTTGCGCCTTCACCCATGCTTTTGTTTCTTCGCTATTATCGTCTTCTAACCAGCGATACGGATCTGCTACTTGCGTTCCATGGTAGTTGTCGACGTGATCGATTTTCTTTGTTTGAGGGTATTTCATTTGGGCCAAAGCAGACACAGAAACAAGCATCATTCCTGCGATGAATAATTTTCTTTTTAACATAGGTGTAGATTAAAATAAAGATCCCGTTTCGGCTCTTGGAGCAATCCCCACATGGCGATATGCTTTTTCTGTAGCCTCACGACCTCGAGAGGTACGTTTCAAGAATCCTTCTTGTATTAAAAATGGTTCATATACTTCTTCAATGGTTTCAGCCTCCTCGCCACAAGCCGTAGCAATCGTGGTCAAGCCGACGGGACCACCTTTGAATTTCTCAATAATGGTTAATAGAATACGGTTGTCCATCTCGTCTAAACCGTTTTGATCTACATCCAATGCATTTAAGGCAATCTCTGCGATCTTCACGTCGATGGATCCATCCCCTTTCATTTGGGCGAAGTCGCGCGTACGACGCAATAAATTATTCGCAATGCGCGGCGTTCCACGGCTACGTCGGGCGATTTCATAAGCACCGGATTCATCAATAGGCATGTCTAATATAGCAGCTGAACGCTTCACGATTTTGGTCAATAAAGCAGCGTCATAATATTCTAACCGGGCATTAATCCCAAAACGAGCACGTAATGGAGAGGTCAAAAGACCTGCTCTTGTTGTCGCGCCTATCAAGGTAAATGGATTTAGACCGATTTGAATACTGCGTGCATTAGGCCCAGAATCCAACATGATATCAATCTTGTAATCCTCCATCGCAGAATACAAGTATTCCTCCACGATAGGGTTCAAACGGTGAATTTCATCAATAAATAATACGTCGTATGGCTGCAAATTCGTTAACAAGCCCGCTAAATCAGAAGGTTTATCGAGGACTGGCCCAGACGAAATTTTCAAGCTAGAGCCTAATTCATTCGCGATGATGTGTGACAAGGTGGTCTTACCTAAACCCGGAGGCCCGTGTAATAAAACGTGATCTAATGCCTCTTCGCGTGCTTTTGCTGCACCCACAAAGATCTGCAGATTGTCTACGATTTTTCCTTGACCCGAGAAATCCAAAAAGCTCAATGGCCGCAGGGCCTTATCAAACTCCTTTTCTTGCGGGTTCAAAGATTCTGAATCCCCGGTTAAATAATCTTCACGCATCGTTGAATTATCAAATTGAAATCAAAGATAATTTTTTTATTGAGAAGATTTTATAGTTTTGGAAAACCAAAAATCTGAACCTCAACCTATGTCATCTATTTTCATCGGCGAACTCGCTGGAACAGCTACCCTATTATACCTCGGAAATGGCGTTGTTGCCAATATGTTATTAAAAGATACAAAAGGAAGTGGCACAGGCTTATTAGCCATTGCTGCGGCCTGGGCCTTCGCCGTAACCATCGCTATTTATGTTTCTACCTATTTCGGCAGTTCTGGCGCTCACTTAAATCCCATCGTGACCATCGCAGGTTGCGTAAAATCGGGTGATTGGAGCTTATTCCCTACGTTTATCGGGGCTCAGCTTTTAGGTGCCATGTTAGGCCAATTATTAGTTTGGTTGCACTACAAACCTCATTATGATGTAACAGAGGATAAAGGGGCGATTCGTGCTTCATTTTGTACTGATCCAGCTATTAAAAATACCCCCTTTAATTTCATTTCGGAAGCTTTTGCTTCGGCGCTAGCCGTAGTTGCATTAGGTACTTTCTCCACGATTGAAACAGGTCTGGGGCCTTTCTTGGTGGGAATTTTAGTCTGGGCTGTTGGCCTCGGATTAGGGGGAACAACAGGCTATGCAATTAATCCGGCTCGTGATTTAGGCCCTCGGATCATGCACGCTATTTTACCCATACCCAATAAAGGAGATTCAGGCTGGGAATATGCGTGGATTCCGGTGTTAGGACCAGCGGCGGGAGCTGTTTTAGGTGCTTTTATTTTGACCCTCAACTAATACACTATGTACGTAGGATCGATTGATCAGGGAACCACGAGTTCTCGTTTTATCATATTTAATAAGGCTGGCGAAATTATATCGGTAGGCCAAAAAGAGCACAAGCAAATCTACCCCCAAGCGGGCTGGGTGGAACATGACTCGGAGGAAATTTGGAAAAATACCCAAGAAGTCATTGGACTTGCACTAGGTAAAGCGAACCTTTCGGCGAAAGATTTATCCGCAGTAGGAATCACGAACCAGCGAGAGACAACCGTAGTTTGGAATAAAAAAACAGGCAAGGCGTATTATAATGCCATTGTTTGGCAAGATACACGGGTAGGATCTGAGCTCGCAGAATTAGCCAAAGACGGCGGAATGGATCGCTTCAGAGCAAAAACTGGACTTCCCTTAGCCACCTATTTCAGCGGCTTAAAACTGCGCTGGCTATTAAATAATATTGAAGGATTGCGTGCTGATGCAGAAAAAGGCGATGCACTTTTTGGCACGATGGATTCGTTCATTGCCTGGCATTTAACAGGTGGAGTAGAGGGCGGAATTCACATTACAGATGTAACAAATGCCAGCCGCACGCAGTTAATGGACTTGCAAACCTGTGCTTGGGATGATGAAATCCTTAACGTATTAAGCATCCCGAAAGCGATGCTTCCGGAGATTAAATCCAGTTCTTTAGTCTATGCGAAAGCCAAAGGGGTTTTAGGCGGCGTGCCATTAGCCGGTATCTTAGGTGATCAGCAGGCGGCTTTAGTAGGCCAAACGTGTTTCGATCCAGGCCAAGGTAAAAATACCTATGGAACCGGCTGTTTCTTGTTAATGAATACCGGAACGAAAGCTATTCCATCCCAATTTGGCCTATTAACAACCGTAGCCTATCAATTAGGAAATGAACCCGTACATTATGCATTAGAAGGTTCTGTGGCGATTACTGGGGCATTAGTTCAATGGTTACGCGATAATTTAGGCATCATCAAAAATAGCCCAGATATCGAGAAATTAGCTAAACTGGTGGACGACAATGGCGGATGTTATTTCGTACCTGCTTTCTCCGGATTGTATGCACCGTATTGGAAACAAGATGCTCGCGGGGCATTAGTAGGTTTAACTCGATTTATTAACAAATCACATATCGCCCGTGCGGCACTTGAAGCAACGGCTTTCCAAACATGGGAAGTTTTAGAAGCCATGGAAAAAGATGCTGGAATTCCGATTGCCTCGCTGCGAGTAGATGGTGGGATGGTAGTGAATCAGCTTCTGATGCAGTTTCAATCAGACATCATTGGAGAAGAAGTAATTTGCCCTAAAATAATCGAAACGACAGCGTTAGGGGCTGCCTATGCAGCTGGACTTGCGGTAGGATATTGGGAAAACTTGGATGATCTACGAAAAAATTGGGGTATCGCGCACACTTGGAAACCTGCGATGGATTCCGATAAAAGAACACTTTATCGTAAGCAATGGAAGAAAGCGGTGACTAAAACCTTTGACTGGGAGGAATAGTATTCGCACGCGTCATTCCGTAAGCAGCGCAATTAGCTTGTCTTGAACAGGAGACAATCGTGCTAGCAAGCGCTAATAATAGAACCAATTTTTTCATTATTGAACAGAAGTTAATTTATTTTTTAAAGATACTTCTTTTTTTTCTGTTTTTGCAACTTGCTGATAACCAAGTATGTCTAACATGGGTTCACTTTTTTGCTCCTCAGAGAATAGACGTGTTGTAATCGTACCATCTTCTAGGCGATCTATGATCACGTGTTTAGGCGCTGGAATCAAGCAATGTTGAATTCCGCCATAACCACCTAATGATTCCTGATAGGCTCCTGTGTGGAAGAAACCTACGTATTGACGCTCAGATTCCTCCTCAAAAATAGGCAAGTATAAGTCAGAGCTATGCGCTTCCGTATTATAGAAATCCATCGAATCACAAGTCAAACCACCAAGGTTCACCTTTTGATAAGGCATCCCCCAATTATTCACTGGAAGCATAATGTATTTCTGATTCATTCCCCAAGAGTCAGGTAATTGGGTAATGAATGAACCATCAATCATATACCAAAGCTCCTTATCGTTCTGTAGTTTTTGGTCAATAATCTCATATAAAACAGCTCCACTTTCACCTACCGTATAAGATCCAAACTCGGTAAAGATATTGGGAACCGGAATGTTATTTTTATTGCAAATCCAAGAAATAGACTCAACGATTTCATCCACCATCGCTTGGTAATCGTAATTGAATTGTAAGGAAGTTTGAATAGGTAAGCCTCCGCCTAAATCAATCGAATCTAATTCAGGACAGATCTTTTTCATTTCACAATACTTGTAAACGAAACGGCTCAATTCTGACCAATAATACGCAGAATCCTTTATCCCCGTGTTGATGAAGAAGTGTAACATCTTCAAGTTAAAACGTGGATTAGGCTTGATTTTTTCGTTATAAAGGGTGTTAACATCCGAATAACGAACTCCTAAACGAGAGGTATAGAATGCGAAATCAGGCTCTTCATCTGTCGCGATGCGAATGGCGATATTCACCTTTTCTGCCGTCACCGATTTCTCGTAGAAATCGATCTCTTTCAAGTTATCTAAAACAGGAATGCAATTAAAGCCGTCATTGATTAACTCCGAAATGTATTGGGTATACAAGGGTTGCTTGTAGCCATTACACAGAATATAGGTCGATTTAGAGATTTTTCCTTGGTTGTACATGTCGCGAATGATGGGAATATCAAATGCGCTAGAGGTTTCTAGGTGTACATTTTGCTTCAAAACTTCTTCTAAAATGAAAGAGAAATGAGATGATTTGGTACAATAACAATAGGTATAATTCCCCTTGTAATTGTACTTTTTGATCGCATTTCTAAAGAGAAGCTTCGCATTCTCGATGTGTTCAGAAATTTTAGGCAAATACGAAACCTTTAGAGGCGTACCGTATTGCTTAATGATTTCCATTAAAGGCACATTGTTAAACAACAATTCATTGTTCTCATTGATATTGAACTCACGAGTAGGAAACTCGATGGTTTGGTCAATTAGATCGATGTAATTTTTCATCCTTCTGTTTAAATGCACCCGAGTTCACCTCGAGTTTGTGGAAAAACGTGCAAAACTGCAATAAAAGTATGTACTTTGCAAGCTAAATACATATTAAGTTATTATGTCCAAAATTCATTTTATCGCCATCGGTGGTGCCGCGATGCACAACTTAGCCCTAGCTCTTTTATCTCAAGGACACGAAATAACGGGCTCAGACGATGAAATCTACGAACCTTCCAAAAGTCTTTTAGAGAAACACGGCATTTTACCCGCCGAGTTTGGTTGGTTTCCAGAGAAAATAAACGCGGACATCGACACCATTGTTTTAGGAATGCACGCACGTGCGGACAACCCAGAACTTTTAAGAGCACAAGAATTAGGATTAAAAATCGAATCCTACCCTTCCTTCATCTACGAACAAAGCAAGAACAAACAGCGCATTGTCATCGCCGGCAGCCACGGCAAAACGAGTATCACCTCCATGATTTTGCACGTTTTAAAGACCCTAAATAAAAAATTTGACTATCTAGTGGGTGCACGAATCGAGGGATTTGATCTCATGGCATCTATCACAGATGCACCTATTATGATCATTGAGGGCGATGAATATCTAGCCTCTCCTATCGATCGCAGAGCCAAATTCCTCTTGTATCAACCACACATTGCCTTGATTTCAGGCATCGCTTGGGATCATATTAATGTATATCCAACCTTTGAATCCTACACGGAGGCCTTCGAGAATCTCGTAAAAGAGATGCCCAAGGCGGGTCATTTATTCTTTGACAAAACAGATAAAACCCTAGAGGCCATCGCTGAGGCTTGCCCAGCCCATTGCCAATCAGAAGGTTATGAAGCGCACGATTCCGTGATTAGAAATGGCCAAACTTTCTTGAAAGGAAACGATGGAAAGGAATATGGTTTACAAGTTTTTGGAGAACATACCCTTAAAAACCTGCAAGGTGCACTACATATCTGCACGCAAGTAGGCGTAAATGAAACGGAATTCTATACCGCCATTCAATCCTTTAAGGGAGCGGCTAAACGTTTAGAATGGGTAGGCGAATCCGATACGCAATTGCTGTACAAAGATTTTGCCCACGCTCCCTCTAAAGTGAAAGCGACCACTCAGGCCCTAAAAGCACAATTTCCAAAACGAAAATTAGTGGCTGCCCTTGAATTGCATACTTTTAGTAGTTTGAATCCCGCTTTTCTTCCAGAATACAAAGAGACCTTAGCGGATGCTGATTTAGCCATCATCTACCTAAGTGAGCATGCGCGCGCTATCAAGCGAATGGATAAAATAGAAGCGGAAACGGTCCAGACGTACTTTAATCACCCGAATTTAGTGGTAGTAAGAGAACAAGAGGAATTAAAGGGGCTTATCCTAAAACAAAATCAGGAAAACCAAAACCTATTGATGATGTCTTCTGGCACCTTCGATGGTCTCGATTTTACTGGATTCGCTACCGAACTCGGATTACGAATTCAATAATTGATCTAATTCTTCTTTAAAGCCCGTAAGTAAAATCTCCTTCATGGAGATTTTGCGTTTCTGGGTATTGATTTTACTCAAGGTAATTTTATCCTCCATCATACGAGTCGCCTCCGATTCTGCGATGAAAGATTCGAGTTCGCCTTTCTCTTTCTTCGCCATGTAATCCATCTGGTTGATCATGATCTTCAACTGCTCGATCCGTGGCTTCTCATTTAAGTTCGCATGGCGATAAGAAATCACACGCAATAAATAATTCATCTCGAAGATCTTATCACAAATCGTGCGGAAACGTTCTGCGAGGGAACGATCCATATTTTTGATTTGAGAGGAAATCTCCTTCCATTTTACTAAATAGGCTTTCGCTAAATCCGCCGTCGCTACTATATTTACTTGATCTTTTAATTTCAATTCCAATTCCCCCGTCATCGTCGTTAATTCTAACACACGTGGGTCAACACGTGGTTTGTAATCAATCCCCTTAATGCGGTTATATTTCTCGAAGAACATATCGTTTGCCTTCTTGAAATTCTTCCAAAGCATCGATTGCTTCTTAGGTGGTAGCCCCAACACATTCTTCCATTCCTTCTGAATCTCTTTCACTTTCACGACGGAATCGTCTATATCCTCCGCCTTACGCAGTTGGTGGACATTATCTATAAATCCTTGTAAGATTAAAATTTTCTCATCTATCTGGCGGTTCTTATCTTCAAAATAGGCACGACGCTTCAAGAAGAAAGCATCCATCACCTCTTGGAATTCAGCCGTTAGTTGATCTTGGTATTGTTTGTCGACTGGACCCGTCTTCACCCACTTCATTTTCACCTCCATCAACTTATCTGTCGATTCCACTACGTCCTCTTCTTCTGAAATTTCTTTGGCATCTTGAATTAAGGCACGTTTGATTTCCAGATTTTTGACCTGATTCGCCTGAATTAATTCTTTCAAATAAGCCTCGTGCTTCTCTAATTCTGCTAACAAAGGTTTGAAATCTCCTAATCCATCGAACTCGATGAGGTAGGTTTGCATTTGCAAAACTTTAGTTAGAAAGGAACCTTTGTTTTGCGCCGCTTCGATTTCTGAAGACAAACCTTTCACCTTGCTGACTGCAAGGTCAAAACGTTTCACAAAATAGGCTAATGCTTCCTCTTCAGAATTACGCACGAAACCGATTTCGCGCTCAGGATAGCTTAAATAGGCATTGATGAAAACTTTGCCGTCGCGGCAAAATCCAAACTTGTTTGATGTAGGCTGGCTCATATGTTTTAAAGAAAGAGCTTCAAGCAGGTGCTTTGGCTCAAATGTTAATCGTTAATCTTAATACACCTCTAATTTATTTAAAAAATTGCGATATTTGTGGGTTGTATAAAAATAAAATTTAATGAGTAACGAAACTATCATCTTTTCGATGG
>CAILUB010000360.1 GCA_903837305.1 uncultured Cytophagaceae bacterium | reverse complement strand
TATCTGGTATTTAATACCTTGAATTATCAAGGAAGTGATAGCACCCAGCAGAAGCAACAATGTTTTTTAGCTAAATTGTCCTATCTTAAGCAATTTTAAAATGAAGATTGAATTACGCAGCGACACCTTTACATTGCCTACGATAGGAATGCGGGAGGCCATGTTTTCCGCCCCTTTAGGAGATGATGTTTTTGGGGAGGATCCCACGGTGAATGCCTTGGAAGAAAAAGTAGCTCGCCTTTTTAATAAAGAAGCGGCCCTTTTCTGCGTTTCAGGAACTCAATCAAACCAAATTGCCATTTCAGTTCATGTTTCCAAAGGTCAAGAGGTTATTTGCGACGAATTATCTCATATTTACTTGTATGAAGGCGGCGGTATCATGGCGAATGCGGGTGCCTCCGTTAAATTATTGAAAGGGGATTTAGGTCGTTTAAACGTTAATCAAATAAAAGCGGCAATCTCACCGGATGATATTCACGCTTGCGAGAGTCGATTAGTTAGTTTAGAAAATACGGTAAATAAAGGAGGTGGAAGTATCTACACTTCTGAGGCTTTGCAAGAAATCTCGGATTTTTGCCGTTCCGTTTCTATTCCGCTTCATCTCGATGGAGCTAGATTATTTAATGCCATCGTGGAGAGCGGTCAAAAGCCTGCCCAATTTGGTGGATGGTTTGATTCCATATCTATCTGTTTGTCAAAAGGTCTCGGAGCTCCCATAGGTTCTGTTTTAGTCGGATCTAAGGACTTTATCAAAAAGGCAAGACGCGTGAGAAAACGTTTAGGGGGTGGCTGGCGACAAGCTGGTTTATTAGCCGCAGCCGGTATTTATGCCCTAGACCAACAAGTGGATCGTTTGAAAGAAGATCATGCACGTGCTCGCGTAATAGCCTCCGTTTGCGAGAAACTTCCTTGGGTTAAATCCATTTTACCTGTTTCGACGAACATCGTTATTTTAGAATTACACGATGGAATTCCATCGGTTAATAAAGTGGCTGAATTAAAGGAAAAGGGTATCTATTGCGCACCTTTTGGGCCTTCTTACGTTCGTTTTGTGACGCATTTAGGCTTTGATGATTCCGCACTTCAGGCATTTACGGAACGAATTTCTGAGTAAAATAAGCGCTTACACGCCTTCTATAAGAAATCAATTCTTATGCAGCGAAAGGCGTTTAAAATGTATTTGCTGCCGGGGCATTCGGCAGAATACAAGAAGAGACACGATGAAATTTGGCCGGAATTAGGCGAATTACTTCATCAAGTCGGCATCCAAAACTATTCCATTTTCTTGGATGAAAGTACTCGCACGCTTTACGGCTATTTAGAAGCGCCAGATTTGTCGACTCTCGATTCCCTACCGGCTCAAGATGTGATGAAAAAATGGTGGACCTACATGGCCGATATTATGGAGACGAATCCAGACCATTCTCCTGTTTCAATCGATTTAACCCCTATTTTTTATTTAGCCTAATGAAGAAATTACTCTTTCTACTATTGCCATTAAGTGTTTTCGCCGCAAAGCCGGATCGTGCACAAGTTTTACAAAACATGCATTT
>CAILUB010000359.1 GCA_903837305.1 uncultured Cytophagaceae bacterium | reverse complement strand
TTATTTTAGAATTCATTTTTTCAAGCAATTCATTTTTTTTCATATTCATTTGCTTTAAATCAAGGGGAAAAAATTCCTTTAAGAAATTTAAGAACCTATACCTAAATCATTTTTTCTTTCAAATTCGCAATATTGATGGCCTAATTTTGGAAGTACTACAATTTGTTTAAGGTCAAATCCGAGATCAGAAAAAATTAATTCTGATTCAAGGTGATGTTGCAAATCACCAATAGTCCTACCAGGGTCATAAATAAATTTAGTTGGATGAACATGACTCAAAATACCACTTTCTACAACTTCTTGTGCGGTTTTAAATCCAGGATGCCAAGAAATAACCAAGGTCTCAATTCTCTGATTCATTTTATTGAATTCAAAAGTATCCAATTGAATTCTCTTTCCTGGAAGGTTGACCCAATCTTCAAAAGAAGATTGTGACGAAAAGATCCAATTACCTCGAAAAGACTTTTGAAGATATTCTATCCATTTTTGATCAGCCATTGATGAACCAGGGTACCAAATAGTTTTCATGATTTCCATAAATTTCTAAACCAGTTTTTATCGTTTACTAAAATTACATTGATAGCAGAGAGGCTGCAGATTATCTATGGAGTCACTTCCTCCTTGATTTAAGGGGATGATATGGTCTTTTGTCCAAACATAGCGATACCTTTTGTCAGGCCTTGGAATAATTTCTTCCCATAGCCTCAAGCAGGATGGACAATGGTCGAACTGACTTAATTTTTCGCGCCATTCAGCAGGAGAATGAGATCCGGGAGCAGCATGCTTTCTGCGATCATACGTTATGGCTCTACTTTGTCTACATGTTTTACAATATTTTTTGATTTTACCAGATGAGGCTGAAGTGTAGGTACTCCAATTAGAAGTTTTACATTTTTTACAGCAAATTGAAGAAGGGACACTTTACCCATCCTGTTGATTGAATTTAAGCAAGTCTTTGAGCATGACAATCTTCTTAAAAAAAGTGATAAAATGGTTTAGTTTTACAACAGGAGAAACTAGTTTTCGGTACATCATAATTGAATTAAAAATGGAGTTTTTTTGTTCCTTGAATCGATTGAGCGTAAATTGACTTAAAGAACGGTGGAATTTTGTTTCTAATTCATTTTTGAATTTGAATTAGCTTGAAGAATAAATAGCAAACATTACACTGCCAAATTAAAAACACAAATCATTTTTATGGCTACTCCAGTTTTTAAATTCCAACACCCTGATTTACCTGGAGAAGATTTATATTTTATCCAAAATACATTTTTTGAATTACCTCAAACGGTTCCGATGGATTTAGCCTCTTTCATTTGGTACCATAAGGAAATAAATAGAACCTTAGAAGGTTTCATCAGGTGTTGGAAAAATTTATGCGAATTCCAAACTACCCTCAATGGATTTGATTTTAAATCACGCTTTAATGAGGAAGAGAAACTACAACTCTGTCTTGATTCTTTATATGCAAATGCATTAGAAGTAGCAACCTACAACAAGGATTATTCAAATCAACTTAAAGTTAGGCTGGAGCAAAATGCATCTGAAAAGGATTTATTTCTTTTAATCACCTCTTTTAAAGACTTAAAGGTAAATGAAGATGTAGACTCTTATTTATCGCGTCACCATTTAATGGATTATTTATGGGAAAACCACAACGACAAATGTTTTGATAGTTATCAAAAAGATAAAGGTATAATTACT
>CAILUB010000358.1 GCA_903837305.1 uncultured Cytophagaceae bacterium | reverse complement strand
TATGGAGCCGATAGGACGGGTGTTCACCTCTTCCCATCTCGAACAGAGAAGTTAAGCCCCGCACCGCTGATGATACTGGGATCAATCCCGGGAAAGTAAGTAAGCTCCAAGTTATTATAGAAGACCTGCACGATGAGTGTGGGTCTTTTTTTATGCCTAATAGTCGCTAGTCGACAGAAATAGAGTAGAGAGTATAGAGTAAAGAGTAGAGAGACGGCATAAAAAAGAGGCTGCCGCCTCGTTTTTTATCCACTCAGGGAAATATCGCCCGGCGCACATAGAACTTTGCTCTTTGAACTTTGCTCTTTGAACTTTGCCTTTCTCCTCCGGACTCCCTCCCTCCGGACTATCGACTGCCCACTGCCCACTGCCCACTGTCCACTGCCGACCATTCACCATCTTTACTCTCTACTCTCCTATCTATTATCTCCTCTATTCTTTATGCTTTGTACTTTATTATTTACATTTGCTACATGACAATCCTCTACATCATTCTAGCCCTAGTAGCCGGCGCAGGAGCTACTTATCTCCTATTTCAAGGCAAATTAGCCTTATTACAAAGTCAATTAGCACAGGCAAGTCAAGAACAAACGAAAGTGACTTCATTGGAGGCTGAAAATAGAGCACTTTTTGGCAAACTATCTCAAATTGAAGGCCAGAATGAAACCTTAAAGATGACGGTGGAGAATCAGAAGTCAGATGAGGAGAAACTACGCAAAATGTTAGTGGATATTAGTAACGAATCCGTGCTGAGACAGGGAAAGATGCTAAGCGATCAACAACAAGTTAAATTAAACGACGTATTGAACCCTCTCAAAGAGAAATTACGTGAATTTGAGGAGAAGGTTAACTTGGGTCAAAAAAACAGCTTAGAACAAAGCACTGTTCTTATGGAGCAAATCAAAAACCTGACAAGCCTAAATCAAACGGTTACACAGAAAACAGAAGATTTAACGAATGCACTGAAGGGATCCAATAAGTCGCAAGGGAACTGGGGTGAGATGATTTTGGAACGTGTATTAGAAAGCTCTGGATTAAAGAATGGTATGGAATACCAGACGCAATTTGTGACTAAAAACCAAGAAAATGATACGATCAAACCAGATGCTGTCATCTTCTTACCTGACAATAAAAATCTTATAATTGACAGCAAAGTATCGCTTGTTGCTTACGAACGTTACACCAGTGCAGAGGAAGGTACTATCGAAAAGGATTTGGCCTTAAAAGCACACATTGAATCTCTAAAAACACACATCAAGGAGCTGTCTTCGAAAGATTACCACACCGCATTAGATTTAACTAGCCCAGATTTTACCTTGTTATTCATCCCAATTGAATCTGGATTCGTAGCTACCATCAGTCAGGACACAAGCTTGTTCAATTATGCATGGGATCGTAAAATTGTCTTAGTCTCCCCTTCTACCCTATTAGCGACGTTAAGAACCATTGCTTCGGTTTGGAAGACAGAGTATCAAACGAGAAATGCCATTGAAATTGCACGCCAGGCGGGTGATTTATATGACAAATTTGTCGGATTTACGAAGGATATGGAAGATGTAGGAAAGCACATAAAAAGAGCCGAAGATTCCCATAACGATGCATTGAATAAATTAAGCACCGGTAAAGGTAACTTGATCAATAGAGCTCAAAACCTACACAAGTTAGGTATAAAATCAACGAAAAAACTGAATCAGGGGCTCGTTCAAGATGAGGAGCCGGAAGAATTAGATTAGAGATTATAGAGTAAAGAGAAGAGATAAACATTCTATTATCTATACTCTCTAATCTATACTCTCCTACAAGGTTATGCTTTCTTCAAAAACTCCGTTCTCAAAACCATCATCGATTTCTCCACTTTGCCTTCTACTTCGTCAGCATCGTCCGTTAATCGAATATTTTTTACCATCGTTCCACGCTTGATTACGCTGGATGATCCACGTACTTTTAAATCTTTAATTACGGTAACCGAATCGCCATCTTTCAAAACAGCTCCATTGCTATCGCGAACGATTAATTCTTCATTTTCATCCATTGTATTATTGTTTCTTGGTTAATTAATGAAAAGCTGGATTATTTGTTCCAGCCATTTTTATTGTTTCTAAATCCTAAAAGGCGTTGTGCCAGATCAGGTCGTTTTAATTGTGTCAAACGATTCCGAATCCAATCTTTATATTCTGGCTTATACCAGAAAAAGTACTTGTTTTGATTCTGCTTTTCTTCCCTTGTTTTGGCCGTTTTAACAGGCTGCAAAGTGTAGGGGTGTACGCCAGAATAATAGATCACTTCCGCTACGGTCATAGGAGTAGGAGTGAAATCCTGCACCTGCTCTAAATGAAAACCTAAGTCCTTCGTCTCTGCCGCTAAATTAGCCATGTCTTCTTCTTCACAACCTGGGTGAGAAGAGATGAAATAGGGAATGAGAGGTTGTTTTAGGCCAAATTTGGCAGAAATCTCGTCATATTTCTTCTTAAAGGCATGGAAATATTTGAACGATGGCTTACGCATAATACGTAAAGTCGCATCAGAGGTATGCTCAGGGGCTACTTTCAAACGACCAGATACATGGCGCGTAATCAATTGCTCCATGTATTCGTCGTGATTACCATCTGAATTATTCTTATTGAAATCATCCACTAAAAGATCATAACGAACCCCAGAACCCACAAAAGCCTTTTTAATAGCTGGATGCTTATCCACCTTGCGGTAAATATCCGTCAAAGGTTTATGCGAAGTATCTAGGTTATTGCAAATGACAGGGTGGATACAAGAAGGGCTGACACAACGTGCGCAGATCTCCTCATCTTTCCCTTTCATTCTGTACATGTTCGCAGACGGACCTCCTAAATCGGAAATATAGCCTTTAAAATCAGGTGCTTTCGTGATTTGCTCGACCTCCTTCATAATCGATTTCTCACTTCGAGAAGCAATAAACTTACCTTGGTGAGCAGAAATTGTACAGAAACTACAGCCTCCAAAACATCCACGGTGCATATTGACCGAGAATTTAATCATCTCAAAAGCAGGAATAGGCCCACGCTTTCTATATTTAGGGTGAGGCAAACGCGTATAAGGCAAATCAAATGATTTATCCATTTCGACCTCTTCCATCGTTTTAAAAGGAGGATTAATGACTAATACGTCCTCTCCTACTTTTTGGATGATGCGGTTTGCCTGCCACTTATTGGATTCAACTTCAACAATTTTAAAGTTGGATGCATACTTGATCTTATCTTCTAAACAGACTTCGTGACTCGCTAACTCAACGGTTTCCCAATCGCAAGCAGGAGCTGTTTTTTGCAAGAATGCCACTTGATTAATATGGATCAAATCACCCAATTTCTTCCCTTCTTTCACCCCACGCATAATCTCGCGCAAAGGCTGCTCTCCCATTCCATACACCAACATATCAGCACCAGAATCGACTAAAACAGAGGGGAATAATTTGTCCGCCCAGTAATCATAATGGGTTACTCGACGCAAGGAGGCCTCGATGCCACCGATTAAAACAGGTACATCTGGGTAAATTTCTTTTAAAATCTTCGTATAAACCGTGGTAGCATAATCCGGTCTAAAACCCGCTTCTCCACCTGGGGTGTAGGAATCATTAGAACGCAAACGCTTGTTAGCTGTATAGTGATTCACCATGGAATCCATACATCCTGCAGTTACGCCAAAAAAGTATTTGGGTTTACCTAATTTCTTGAAATCACGTAAATCGTCTTTCCAGTTTGGCTGAGCTACAATACCCACTTTCAAGCCTTCACTTTCCATGATTCGACCGATGACAGCCGTGCCAAATGCCGGGTGATCCACATAGGCATCACCAGAGATTAAAATCACGTCCAGTTCATCCCAGCCACGTTTTTCTACCTCTTTTTTCGTGAGGGGCAGCCAGTCGGTTATCGGTCTTTCTTCCATGAAGCAAAATTAGGGGAATTTGTGGGCTAAACCTATTGAATATCCTCTCAAAAATCAGAAGCGAATTGACATTTTTTTAGTAAATTCGTTCATAGTGATGAATTAAATCTATTTCAAAATTGAATACCGCCGAACTTTTGTATCAATCCATTCAGTCAGCTGCCAGTCCAACTGAACTAGCCTGGATAGCAGATAAAATAAAAACTGATTCGAAAGGTTTGTCATTGGCCTTTGTCATGGCTCCTCGCCAAGTAGCTAAAACACGAGTAGGCAATATCCCCGGTTGGAATTGGCAAAATAGCACGCTTGATCAGCTCGTTCGGGTTTACTTATTAATTCAGCTAGCTGAAAAAGAAGACGGAAAATCCCGAATCGAGACCTTATTTGATACGGCGGAGATGAACGAATTAGTGGCGCTCTACCGAGCATTGCCCGTTTTACCTACGCCAGAAATTTGGTTACACCGGGCTACCGATGCGGTTAGATCCAACATGGGGCCGGTATTTGATGCGATTGCTTTTGGCAATCCATACCCTATGCAATATTTCTCCGAATTAGCCTGGAACCAATTAGTCTTAAAATGCATTTTCAATGACAAGCCTATTCATCTAATTGAAGGATTAGATGAGCGTGCAAATCAAGCTTTGGCTAATACCCTGGCAGACTTTGCACACGAAAGATGGGCAGCGGGAAGAAGGGTGCCTTCGCAAGTTTGGCGATTAATCCGAAACTTCCAGACAGATACAAAAGAACAAGATTTAAAAAGACTAGCGCAAAGTGCTGATCCGAACGATCAAAAAGCCGCTGAATTAGTCCTACAAAATAGCCCTCTAGAAGCCTGGAAGGTGTTAGAAAAAGAAGAAACTGTCTATTAATATGTGTCAAAACCCCAACGAACCTAAAATAAATCCATCCCATTTCGAGGGATCCACCGAGGAAAAACAAACTGCCCAAGAAGTGGACGGCGGTTTTGCGGCCTATACACAAGGTATGAAGTTTTTCGATCCTCACGTTCATATGACTTCCCGTACCACGGATGATTACCAAGCGCTGGCTGATGCGGGTGTGGTGGCTATTATTGAACCGGCATTTTGGCTGGGACAACCACGCACGGGATTAGCTTCGTTCAAGGATTATTTTGCGAGTTTAGTGGGTTGGGAGCGTTTTAGATCGTCTCAGTTTGGCATAAAGCATTATTGCACGATTGGATTAAACTCCAGGGAGGCGAATAATGAGGCACTTGCGGAAGAGGTGATGGAAATCTTGCCTTTATTTTTGCAGAAAGAAGGCGTTGTGGGGGTAGGTGAAATTGGTTTTGATGACCAAACGCCAGCAGAAGAAAAATACTACAGAGCTCAATTAGAGCTTGCGAAGGAGATGGGATTGCCTGTACAAGTGCATACACCTCATCGGGACAAGAAAAAGGGAACCGAACGCAGTATGGCAATCGCCTTAGAGCACGGTTTAGCACCTCATATGGTCGTGATTGACCACAATAATGAAGAGACGGTGAAGTCAGTTTTGGACCAAGGATTCTATGCAGCTTTCACTATTTATCCATTCACCAAAATGGGGAATGAGCGAATGGTAGAGATTGTGAAGCAATATGGGTCGGAACGCATTATGGTGAATTCTGCAGCGGATTGGGGGATTTCTGATCCTTTGGCGATTCCTAAAACGGCAGCCTTGATGAAAATCAAAGGCATATCAGATGCAGATATCCAAAAGGTGACCTACCAAAATGCCCTCGATTCTTTCGCGCAAAGCGGACAAATCAATGAGAAAGACTTCATTGATGGATTAGAAATCGATCAATCTTTGAAGTTTAATGGCAATACGGTGTTGCGTGGAGGACAAGCTCCTCGCGTAGATAAAAACTCAATCTTCATTCGCTAATGTCTAAAATTAGAGCTTTTGCTGAGCTTACTCGGCCTGCGAATGTAGTCACGGCACTGTCAGATATTATAGCAGGTTTAGCCATAGTGGGCTTTGTTTTTGGTCGTTTAGACTACCAATTTTACCCTGCCCTATTCCTTGGCCTTTCCAGCATGTGTTTATACGCAGGTGGAGTGGTATTCAATGACGTTTTTGATCACGAACTAGATATTATCGAAAGACCTGAAAGAGCCTTGCCTAGCGGCCGAATCAAAAGATTAGAAGCCATTTTCGGGGGAATCTTATTATTAGCGCTGGGAATATTTCTGGCCTTTGGGCAAAGTAGACTGAGTGGATTTGTAGCTATTTTCATTACCGCCTTAGCACTATTTTATGATTGGAAAGGAAAGCATATGCGGATTTTTGGCCCAATTAATATGGGTTTGTGCAGAGCATTCAATTTACTTTTAGGGATGAGCGTGTATGAATTAGGGGTTTTAGAACACTTTCCAGTGATCGCTATCCCGTTGATTTACATTGCAGCCATTACGTTAGTAAGTAGAGGCGAAGTTCATGGAGGTAAGGCCACAACGCTTTATTTTGCTGGATTTTTGTTTCTGATTGTACACGCGTCACAGCTATTTTTCGCGGAGAAAGTGGAATTTGCCTTGGTATTTGTCTTGGCCCACTTTATCCTGATTTTCAGAAAACTAAGCGTTGCTATTAAGAATCCGATGGGCAAAAACATTGGATTAACAGTAAAAACAGGGGTTTTGACCCTTATATTGATGAATGCAGCGTGGGTAGCCTCGAGTGGACAATGGATGGTCGCCCTCTTTGTTTTAGCCTTATTACCCGTATCTTTGGGTTTAGCTAAAAAGTTCGCCGTTACGTAAACCTATGCAATCTTTAAAACAACATTTTCAGGTACCCTATTCTTACGAGGTATTCTTCACGGAGCGTTTATTTGCGCCAGAAAATCGCGTTTTTGCTGATTTTGTCCAAAACTTTGGCAACCCTAGCTTTCGTAAAAAGATTCTTTTTGTACTCGATAAAGGCATAACGGATATCCAAACCGATTTAACGGCAGAAATTGTCAACTATTTCCAACAACATTCTCCCGCCGATTTAGCCCCAGAAATTCTGGTTCTTCCTGGTGGAGAAGTGTGTAAAAACGACCCACGCTTTTACGAAGAAGTGATTCGCGCATTAGATGAACACGGAATCGATCGCCACTCGTTTGTAGCTTGTATCGGTGGTGGGGCTTTCTTAGATATGGCCGGCTATGCTGCTGCTATCTCCCATAGAGGCGTGAAATTCATCCGGATACCGACGACTGTATTATCCCAAAACGATTCCGGTGTAGGAGTTAAAAACAGTATTAATTACCTGGGCAAGAAAAATTTCCTAGGTACGTTTGCACCTCCCGTTGCCGTATTTAACGATTATTCTTTCTTAGAAAGTTTAGGTGATCGTGATTGGCGTTCAGGAATTGCGGAAGCTGTTAAAGTTTCCCTGATTAAAGACATCAGCTTTTTTACCTGGTTAGAATCAACTGCGGATGCAATGAACCAGCGAGACAAGTCTGTGATGATTGAGCAGATTTACCGCTGCGCTTCGCTACACATGCAACATATTGCGAGTGGTGATCCTTTTGAACTAGGTTCGGCTAGACCCTTGGATTTTGGCCATTGGGCGGCACATAAATTAGAATACTTAAGCGATTTCAAGATCCGTCACGGAGAAGCGGTGGCGATTGGAATAGCCTTGGATAGCGTCTATTCGCACTTGATTGGTCATTTGACGAAAGAAGACGTAGACCGAATCATCCATTTGTTGAAAAAACTGGGTTTTGCAATTTTTCATCCTGCTTTGGCAGAAAATGACAAAATCAACTTAACGAACGGCTTAAATGAGTTCAGAGAACATTTAGGCGGGCAATTAACCATCACCTTGTTAGAACAAGTAGGCAAAGGAGTGGAAGTGCACGAGATGGATTTCGATCTCATCAAAAAATCAGTCGATTACCTGGAACAAATCGCCTAATATGAAAACGCCTTACGGACACCTGAGTTATTGCAGTAATATTCATACCGGAGAGATTTGGTCTGAACATTTTGCACAATTAAAGCAGCACGTTCCGGCGGTGAAGGCACAGGTTTCTCCGGAACATCCGATGGGTTTAGGTCTGCGATTTGCGAATCAAGCGAGTATTGATTTGCAAGACCCTGCGGCTTTAAAGGCCTTACAATCGTGGCTGACTGAGCAGAATCTCTACGTTTTTACCTTAAACGGATTCCCTTACGGAGGTTTTCACAACACCATCGTCAAAGATCAAGTGCACGCACCCGATTGGACTACGACGGATAGAAGGGATTATACGATTCGTTTAGCGCATATTTTAGCTGCACTTTTAACAGAAAATGAGGGAGGTATTTCTACCTCTCC
>CAILUB010000357.1 GCA_903837305.1 uncultured Cytophagaceae bacterium | reverse complement strand
CTTGAAAGTATAAATGGGGGATTAGCTCAGTTGGCTTCGCGTCCCGCAAGCATGCGGGAAGGTCATCGGTTCGAATCTTAGAAATATAAATGGGGGATTAGCTCAGTTGGCTAGAGCGTCCCGCAAGCGTGCGGGAAGGTCATCAGTTCGAATCTTAGAAGTATAAATGGGGGATTAGCTCAGTTGGCTAGAGCGCTACACTGGCAGTGTAGAGGTCATCGGTTCGAATCCGTTATCCTCCACAAAGGCAAGCATTCTGCTTGCCTTTTTTTTACCTTAATTTTTTCTACTATGTATTACATCTACATTCTTTTTAGCCTGAAAACCAATAAGTACTACATCGGCTCCACGGATGATTTAGCCCGCAGACTCAAACATCACAATGCCGGATCTACCCCCTCCACCAAAGCTGGAGCACCAGATTGGGAGATCCGCTATACTGAAGCAGTCATCGACAGAACTACCGCGCTTAAACGTGAACTAGAAATCAAAAAGAAAAAAAGCAGAAACTATCTCAAAGGGTTAATCCAAAAAGGAAAAATCCAGTAAAAAACATAAAACGCCTAATTAAAAAATCAATCCCTTTAAAAAACTTGCCTTATTCCAAATTGGAGCTTATATTTTCTCTTAGAATAAATAAACCCAACAGAATCCAGAGCCCACTGGCCTTTCTGAGTTTCTTTTTGAATCCTTCATGAAGTTTAAACTACTTTTTTTCAGCCTTATTTTATTTTTCAGCTTGAGCACCAAGGCTGCTGATCCAGAGTTTTATCGGCTCACAGTCGCTACGAAAAGGTGGGAAGTAGCAGAAAGATCCTCTTTCTTGAACGGAAGAGTAAGTAAGGAAATTTTAAACCAGTTAGATAGCATTTATCAAAAATTTCCAAACGGCTACGATTTAAATTACGATCCCTCGAACCAGACTTTAAAGGTTTTTGTACACTGCTCCTTTGATTTTTATTCCATCCAAGATGGCCAATTAGTTAAAGAGTACCAGTTTGCAAATAGAGGCTATACCTGCGGATCTTATTTTTTTGAAAAAAACAATGCCTACTACATACTAGGTGGAAGGGGATTTTGGAATTCCCATGCAGATTTAATGGAATTTGATACCCTAAATGGATCCTGGGAATTCAAACAAGTCTCCTATCAACCCCTTGACTATTACCCCTTAGGGGCTTACCAAACTTCAAAAGGAATGATGACCTGGTTAGGGGAATACATAAATCCCCGAATTCCAAGGATCGAAAAAGAAGCAAATGGTTTTTTTCTGGATGTGGAAAAAAAATCTTGGCAGCCCTTCAAAATTAACATTGAAGAATTTGATTTCGCTGAAATTGCCCATGCTAATGAAAGCCAGTTATACGAGACTGAAGATTACGCATTAAGTGTGACTGCTTCCCAAGTATCAAAACTAGGCTGGTACATCTGGATCATCATAGAGAAAGAAACAGGTAAACTATTTATTTACGAGGGAAATAAACATACAGAAATGTATGATTCTCCCTTTTTAGAAGTTATTGGAAACAAATTTCGTTATTTTGAATACACCCTCAATAGTACTTCAGAAGG
>CAILUB010000356.1 GCA_903837305.1 uncultured Cytophagaceae bacterium | reverse complement strand
CCTCTTTCACCACCTCATATCCTTGCTGCAAGCAGTTATTACAGATATGGCCATCTATGCCAGAAAGTAATAAACCTACTTCGTTTTTAAGACGACCGCAGAAAGAACAACTCGTTTTTTTACTAGCCACTAGACAGTTCTCGTTAAAATCTCATCAATTAAACCATATTCCTTTGCCTCAGCCGCTTTCATCCAATAATCACGATCAGAATCACGTTCGATGTCTTCGAATGATTTGCCAGAGTGCTTAGCTAAGATTTCGTATAATTCTTGGCGAATTTTAACGATTTCACGTGCGGTGATCTCGATGTCACGTGATTGCCCTTGTGCTCCACCTGAAGGTTGGTGAATCATCACACGAGCATGCTCTAAAGCAGAACGCTTTCCGGCTGCACCACCCGCTAATAAAACGGCACCCATGGAAGCTGCTAAAGAAGTACAAACCGTTGCCACTTCTGGACGAATGTAATTCATCGTATCGTAGATACCTAAACCAGCGTA
The DNA here is from genome assembly GCA_903837305.1 of uncultured Cytophagaceae bacterium. GTDB lineage: Bacteria > Bacteroidota > Bacteroidia > Cytophagales > Spirosomataceae > Aquirufa. The sequence goes on along the minus strand of CAILUB010000356.1, from coordinate 1,869 downwards.
AACAGATCCGCCTGGGCTATTGATGTACATCACAATGTCTTTTTTAGCATCAGTTGACTCCATAAACAACAATTGAGCCACGATGATATTCGCCATATAGTCATCTACTGGAACACCCATAAAGATGATACGGTCCATGATTAGACGAGAGAATACATCGATTTGAGCGAAACGCATTGGGCGTTCCTCAATGATGTATTGTGTCATATCTTCGATTTGGTGCATCGGACGACTGCCGATGTTATTCATATATTGATCAACCGCAAGACCGTTCAAACCTCTGTGGTGAACCGCGTACTTACGAAACTCTTCTGATGATAACTCCTTTGGATACATAGATTTCAATGTTTAAAAATCAAATTTAGACTTTTTTAGAATTTATACTACCTACAACACAAATATAAGAACCTTTGTTCACAGAAAACCCCGCAATTTGCGGGGCTTCCAAAAAATATCAGGACAATGATTTAATTAAAGCGCTGCTGCGATTTCTTTAAACTTGTCTACGTCGATTTTCGTCACTTTGTGAGGAACATTCGCTACGATCGCAGCAGATACTTTGTCTGCGAACGCTTGGTTGTATAAGTTCATGAAGTTGTCTGACTTCGACTTATCGCTCAAATAACCCATCGCGATTTTCTCAATCATTTCTTCGATACCTGGCTCGTTAGACGATAAATAACCGCCAAACTGCGCACGCACCATATCTTTTGCTTTCTCTACTACCTCTGGATATTCTACTTTCACGTCGAATTTCTCAGCGATTTCGTTCTTGATTAAGTTCCAACGCATATCTTTCTTCACATTATCAAAATCTTGATCGATTTGCTCTGGTGTGAATTTATCCTCGTTAATACGGATCAACCAAGTGCGTAAGAATTTCTCTGGTAAGTCAATCTTAACTGCGTCTAAAATAGCTTTCTCCGCGTCAATACGCAATAGGTATTCAGCCTCACGCTTGTAGTTCTCTGTAACGATTGTTTCTACTTGCTCACGGAATGATTTCTCATCCGTCGCTTTTCCAGCACCTAATACTTTGTCAAAAAACGCCACGTTTAATTCCGAAGGAACTTGACGCGTGATATCTTCTACTACGAATGAAACCTCTCCTTTCAAATCAGCTACCTCGTCTTCTTTCTTGCCAGTTGCTAAAGCTAATGCCTTCGCATCTACGAAAACTTTATCAATCGCAAACTTCAACGTATCGTCTTTTTTCGCACCGATGAAAACCTTCTTCGATTTATCATTGATAGCGTGCATTGGGATCGCAGATTTCTCAACCCACTCCCCTTGAGTGAAGGTTCCGAAAACTAAATCACGGTCTTCTACTGAATCTGGATGTGTTTGATCGCCAAATTGCTTCTTCAAGTTTTCAATCGTTTCTTCGATTTCTTTCTTGTCCGCTTTGATTTCGTAAGAAGCAATTGCTTTGATTTTGGCCAAATCCACCGTAAAATCTCCATGGAAACCTAAATCATAGTGGAACGTAAATTCCGTATCTTTTTCCCAGTCGATCGCATCTGCCTCTTCTACAGCTGGCAAAGGCTCTCCCACTAGGTTCAATTTGTTTTCTTTAATATAATCTGAAACTTCGTGACCTAACATGTGGTTGATTTCGTCTACTAGAGCAGATTGACCGTATAATTTCTTCACAAGAGCCGCTGGAACCATACCTGGACGAAATCCTTTGATGGATGCTTTCTTGCGATAATCTTTCAATTTTGCCTCTACTTTTTCCGCGTAATCTGCTGGAGATACGACTACAGTCAAACGACCTTCTAAATCTCCTGCCTTGTTAAGTGAAATGTTCATTTGTTCTTATTTATAATTAGCCTTTAAAATAAAACCCTCAAAACCTTTTTGGTGTTG
>CAILUB010000355.1 GCA_903837305.1 uncultured Cytophagaceae bacterium | reverse complement strand
CTTCGCGGGAATAAGAGCCTAAATGTTCTAGCGGATTCGCTTTCGGATGTAAAATTCCCCTCTGTGAAGGCGGTGAAAACGTATGTGGCTAATTCATTTTTACGGGATGTTAGGGTGAATGGACTTTCGGTAGGATTAGTCACTTATCCTAAAGTACATGGGACGGCAGGACAGGTATTGACAACGGTAGGCTCAGGTAATTTAACATGGGAGACTGTTGCTGCCAGTGCGCCAGTAGTGCCTACTGCAGTCGCGTCCAATTTTAAGATCGGGACTATGCTTATTGGGAATGGGTTAACAGCAAAAGCGACTAATCAGGGATTTGGATTTCAGGCATTGCAAGCTGTGACAACTGGCGAATTTAATTTAGCCATTGGATACAATGCACTGATGTCTAATTCGAGTGGGGCAGCTAATACTGCTTTGGGTTTTGCGAATATGAGCTATAATACATCTGGTTCACATAATACAGCTATTGGTCATCAAGCATTACAGAATAATGTGATAGGAATTAGCAATGTGGCGGTGGGGTCCTATGCTTTGTATGCTAACATAGGGAATAGAAATTTAGGCATAGGGCATAAAGCACTTTTTTCAAATACCACCGGCCGAGAAAATGTTTCGGTAGGATTTGAATCTAACTTAGCTAATAGTGTGGGCATAGCTAATGTGGCAGTGGGGAATGGAGCTTTAGCGAATAATCGGGCTGGTAGTAGAGCTGTGGCTATTGGCCATGGGGTGATGTTTTATGCCAATGCAGGAGAGGTTGCTTATGATAATTTAAATACCGCAGTCGGGTTTGAAAGTATGAAGGGATTGGGTGTCTATACAAATACATTTAATTTAAATTCAGCGGTGGGAGCCTATACACTCAAATCATTGTCTACAGGATCGGGGAATGCAGTACTAGGATATAATGCCGGAGCGGCTATTACTACGGGGTCAAATAATACAGCGCTAGGAAACCAAACTATTATAGCTGCTACCATCAATAATGCCTCGGCCATTGGGTATGGGGCATCTGTTTCTACGGATAATACCATTAAATTAGGAAACGCCTTAGTTACGTCGGTAGAAACCGCAGCTGCGATTTCTGCCAGCTCATTTGTCACTACGTCAGATAGTCGATTAAAGCGAAATATAGTGCCTTTAAAAGAAGCTGGAGTGGTTTTAAATGTATTGAATCCAGTTTCTTATCAAAAAAGAAAGAGCTTGGAAGATTCAGCTTATACTGAAGTGGAATACGGTTTCATCGCCCAAGAATTACAAAAAGTATTACCTGATTTAGTGAAGCCTCGAGCAGATGGAATTTTGCAGGTAAATTATACTGCTATGATTCCTTTGTTAACAAAGGCGTTACAGGAGCAGCATGCTGAAATAGTGGAGTTAAGAGAACTTATACATCAATTAATGGATTCGAAAAAGAAATAACAATCAAGTATATTTACGGAATGAAATACCTTTTTTGTATAGTTTTTTTTCTGTTAGGTTGCGAAACGGTGCAGCCATTGGATGAGGCGACGACGAATCTGAATCTTTGGAACGAAAAAAAGATTGTTAACTATTCTTTTTCGTTTAAGCGTGTGTGCTTTTGCCCCTTAGAATATGTGGGACCACATCAGATTGTGGTTCAAAATGGCAAAATAACGACCGTGAATGGTGCGCCCTATAATGCGGCAGAACGCTATGGGGTGATGTATACGATCCCAGAATTATTACAAGTTATTAAGGCGAATATCGATCGAAAACCGGTTAAAAGTATCTTGAATTTCAATCAAACGTACGGTTATCCCACCTCTATATTTTTCGATTTTTCGGAAATGATCGCAGACGAGGAAATCGGCTATGAGATTACGAATTTTAAAATCAACTAGGGACAAATCGAGATGGGTAAGGCCTTCTTAGGTGTGGGGCTATAGGCTTTGCAGGTAACGCATT
>CAILUB010000354.1 GCA_903837305.1 uncultured Cytophagaceae bacterium | reverse complement strand
TATTCGACTTTAGAAAAACCCACAATTCAGCAGTTATCATTTTCGCAAGTGCTGGCACAATCGATAAGGACATAATGATTGAAATAGCTAATAAAAGTAATACTGTAGTTGTCAATTTCAAAGGAAGATTACTTAATGATATTCTTAACGCATTATTAACTACTAGCTTTGATGAACGGTAATAATTATTTACAAACAATTCTTACTAAATATTCCCCCAAAAATCTAACAACCTATTCAGATGAAATCACGCTATTAAAAGATGAATTAATTAAATGGTCCTCAAAGTGCTATTTTTCAATATTAGACTCTGGCTCAAGAGCAAAAGGGACCGCAATTTCAATATCATCAGATGTAGATTACTTGATTTCTCTTAAGAGCACATGCAACGAGCATAATGGAGGATTAAAAGGTATATATGAAAGCCTGTTCAAACGTCTTGAATTAAAATATAACCCAGTCAGGAAACAGAACGTTTCTTTTCGAATCAAAATTAGAGATTTAGAAGTTGATATAACACCAGCAAGAAAACTGCCAATATCCACAAATTTTCATTGGCTTTATGTTTCAAAGTTAGATACATGGAGACAGACAAATATTCAAATTCATATCAATGAAATATCAAAAAGCGGTAGATTAGAGGAAATAAAGCTCTTGAAAATTTGGAGAGAATTAAATACCCTCGATTTCCCTTCAATCTATCTCGAATACATTGTTTTAAATTGTTTAAAAGGGAAATCAAGAAATGCTAATAGTCTTGAATCCAATTTTTTTTCCCTTTTAAAACAACTTTCTCAAGACATTAATAATCCATTATTCAGCCGTATAATTGATCCCGCAAATTCAACTAATATTTTATCAGATTTACTTAGCAAAATAGAAAAAGAGACAATTATTTTAACCGCTAAAGATGCGGTTAAGAGAGCTCATTGGGAAGATGTTGTTTGGTAGCATAAAAAAATCACACCCCTCTCTCCTCCCAAATCTTCTCCAACTTATCCGCAAACTGGTCCCCAGAAACCTTGATGTAGCGCATAAAGGATTTATGTGAGCGGTGTCCACTGATGGACATGATGATGAGTGGGTCTGTTCCCTTTAAGTATTCATTCGAGCAGAAGCTGCGACGTGCTGTGTGAGTCTGGAGATAGTTAAACTTCATGTCTACTAATCCTTTGAGTTCACGGCCATAGGTTACTTGTTTTGTAAATGGGACGTGGAGGCAGGGAAGTTTTTCGCCTACGAGTTTAATGATGCGGTTGAATTCGTTATTCTTGGGGACTTTAGGAAGTGCGTTATCATATTTTTTTAGGATCGTATTGACAACTGGGTGAATGGGGATGGTTACCTTTCCTCCGGTTTTCTTTTGGACGAATTCTAGGCGATTGTTACGGATTGCTGAGGGATCGATTGTTGAGTAATCTGAAAAGCGCATGGCGGTGAAACAGCCTACAACGAAGACATCGCGAACTTGTTCGTGTACTGGGTCATCAAAGTCTTTGATCTCCAACAACTGTACTATTTCGTCTTCCGTTAAGTAGATGCTATCTGTTTCTTCTCGGCGAGTGTCGAATTCTAGTTCTACTAGTTTCGCGGCGGGCATTTTCTTTAGTTTAACTGCGTATTTAATAATTTGTAATAAGTCCATCATCGTTTTTGCGTGGGTGTTCATGGCAAATTCTTCATCTATGATTAGAAAGTCGCTGAATTTGTCAATGTCGCTTTGGTCAAAGTCTTTTAAGGTTAATATCGTTTGAGTATGTTCTTGGAACTTTAGAAGATTGCCTTTGGTGGTCTTATATGACCCGATAGATGTTGGCTTTAGCTTCTGGCGCTTTAGTGATAGTCTGACTCCTGTTTCACAGTCTTGGATAAACTGGTCGATGAATCCGATTAGTGTCTCTTTAGGGGTGCTTTGACCTTTCCTAGTCTTATCTGCGTGTTCGACTAAGGCTGCTAGCTTTGCTTGAAAATCAGCAAAGCTCATTTTAGGTTTTCCGTTTTTAAATTGATCTAATAAGGTTAAGATTTCGATCTCTAATTCCTTTAATCTTTGGATAAGAAGTGTTGTTGTGGCTTTTCCTACGTAGGATTTCACAAAACACTTCTTTTTATCCCAGTGGTCTGTTTCTACACTGCGTCCGGTATACAAAAAGAGGCTTACCCCGCTTACTGAAATTTTTGCACGAATACTGCTTACTTTTTGCTTAGGACGTGCAAGAGAAAATGATACTCCCATTTTTCTACCTATTAAAATTTGTTTAATCTAAACTCTTAATAATAAACTTTTCATAGTCTAAACCAAATGCTATAATGCACTCACTTTCTCCTTCAATCTCATAAATCTCAATCCTATCATCCTCTATTTCCTCTACTAAAGACAAGGTTACCGAATAGCAGGCATTTTCACCATAAATAAAGTCCTCTGGTGAGGCGTATGGGAGAAAGTACTTCCCTTGCTTTTCAATCTCATCTAGTATTTTAGGATATCTTTCAAAAGCATCTTCACGAGCCTTTAGTAAATCTACATCCTTAAAATATTCGACATGAGTAAATGATTCAGTAACGCCCATTGTACTCGTGAAAATTTTGATTTGATAGTAATATTTCACAAACCCATATTCTGTTTCTATAAATGATTGTTTCATCTTCGCTCTAAATTTAAAATCTAAGTATCTAGCATGGGAAAGTCTGTATCCGCGGCCTCTTTCCCCTCTTCTACAATCTGCAGAACGTATCTCATTCCTGCTAGCATACCACTATTGAAACCGTGAGTCCATTCTGGGCTTTCCGATTTAAAGTAGTTATCTACTTCCGTAGGATGAAGGTCCTCCACATTTTTAAGACTCATTGAGACCGCCTTATTCTTGTCATCTTTTGACGATGACCGTGCATACCAAACCAGTTTACCATACTTCTTTTCTAGTTGTTGGATTTCGTGTAGAATATCCAATTCTTCGTTAACATTTATCATACTATTAAAATTGGCAGATGACCCGCTGCTCCGGGTTTTGTTTGTTATTAATTATTCTTGGTACTCAAATAGTTGACTATCGATGATTTTAAAAATCGATATTGTGACCCGCTTTTCTGGCCTGTGACTCTACCTTCTAAATAGAGCTTCGTAAGCGTCTG
>CAILUB010000353.1 GCA_903837305.1 uncultured Cytophagaceae bacterium | reverse complement strand
CTATACAACGGATAGAAAATTTGCAGTTTCATGCGGCAGAGGAACGTTACCATTTATTAGAGAAAGAGCAGCCTGAGGTATTAAAAAGGGCTCCATTGAAATTTATTGCCTCCTATCTGGGAATCACACAGGTAAGTTTGAGTCGCATTCGCGCGAAGAAATCTTAATTTAACATTTGTTAAATGCTTTTAGTGTTCAGCTGAGCACCTTTGTGTCTAAATATAGCACAAATGGAAGTTCGGTTCGGCTTGAAAGAGAATTGGCAGCAGTTCAGTTTGTTGGTTTTAGTGAATGCCTTTGTGGGCGGGATGGTCGGCCTAGAGCGTTCTATTTTGCCTCAATTAGCAGCTCAGGAATTTCATATTGCCTCTCATTCGGCCATATTTTCCTTTATTGTCGTTTTTGGTATTGTCAAAGCTTTAACAAATTACTTCGCTGGTCATTTTGCAAATGCGTTAGGCAGAAGGCGTTTGTTAATTTTCGGTTGGCTTTTTGCGATTCCCATTCCGTTCTTGTTGATGTGGGCGCCCACTTGGAATTGGATTGTGGCTGCTAATGTACTTTTGGGAATTAATCAAGGCCTCACTTGGTCCAGTACGGTGACTATGAAAATTGATCTAGTGGGTGATAAGCAGCGGGGTTTGGCGATGGGGATAAATGAATTCGCAGGTTATTTATCGGTCGGTTTAGTGGCGCTTTTGACGGCCTGGATTGCGAATACATACGGAATTAGGCCTTATCCCTTTTATATAGGGATTGTATTTGTGTTTTTGGGCCTGTTGATTTCTTGGATTTGGGTGAAAGATACTCGGTCATTTGTCCAAAAAGCGGCCCAGGAAAGTTCACTTCCTTTGCTTAAAAAACCCTTTTGGGATACTTCTTTATTACATAGGAATTTAGGAGCTATCTCTCAAGCAGGGCTTGTTAATAATCTGAATGATGGGATGATTTGGGGATTGTTTCCGCTTTTATTGGCTAGTAAGGGTTTTGATTTAGGCCAAATAGGAATCATAACTGCCATTTATCCCCTGGTTTGGGGCCTTACGCAATTAGGCACTGGACGATTGTCAGATATATTTTGCCAAAAAGATCTCTTGTTTATCGGCATGCTTCTTCAAGCCTTTGCCATATTAGGTCTTATTTGGGCTCAAACATTTGCCGCTTTCGCCATCCTATCCTTTGTGATAGGCATAGGAACAGCGGTTGTCTATCCAACTTTTTTAGCATCCATCGCAGAAAATACACACCCAGCCGATCGGGCCGCTAGTTTAGGTACGTTTCGCTTGTGGCGTGATTTAGGCTATGCTTTTGGAGCTATATTAACAGGAATTTTAGCGGACTACTTCGAACTAGAAGTGAGTGTAATCGTCATTGGATTATTGACACTGGGTTCCGCGGGAGTGATAAAATGGAGGATGATGTGTTAATGGTGATTCTTTTTTGAAAATTGTGCTGCGTTTTAATTTTCAAAAAAGAATCAACCTTAACAACTGAACAAGGAGGGAAGAAATGATGGTAAATGGTGAATAGTAAACGGTAAATGTTACCTTCGGACTCTTTTCAATTGAAAGATAGGATAATCTCTCTAATTATTGCGATAAGAAATTATTGCAGAGCACAATTTCCGTCGTAGTGATTAGAGAGATTTATCTAATTCCTCTTTCCCAATCAACCCCACACTTGTCCAAGTCTTAACCCCGTTCTTGTACATTTCTAAATAGGGAATCGATTCGATTTTCTTTGCTTTAGCTAGTTCTTGGTTTTCATCTACGTCGATTTCGATCAATTCGACTTTCCCGTTTTGAGCTTTCACCCATTCTTTCAAAACAGGGCTTAATTGCTTACATGGACCACACCAAGTGGCGTTATAATCGATGATGACCATCGGTTTGCCTTTTATTTTTTCTGCGAAAGACGCTTCTGTTAGACCAGCAGAGGCTGCTGGTTTAGCTTCGCCAGTAGCAATAGGAAGATTGGCTGATTGCCAAGCTAACATACCGCCTGTTAAATTGACGATAGATTTGAAACCCATTTCTTTTAGCATTCCTGCTGCTGAAGCGGATCTTGCACCTGAAAGGCAATAAACGAATACGCTTTTATCTTTATCCAGACTTGAAGCAACTTGCTGGAAAGATTCAGAGCTGACATCTGCGTTAAGTGCACCTTCAATGTGACCGTTTTGGAATTCGCCTGCCGTTCTAACGTCTAAAATTTGCGCGGTGGATTCAGCTGATAAAGCGGTTTGAAATTCAGTGGCACCTAAATCTTGTTGTCCTTCTTTTGGCCCACAAGAAAATAATAGTCCAACGACTAGAAATGAATATAATACGTTTCTCATTTTGAATGTTGTTTAATGATTCCTTCCAAAGTACTCGCAGGAATTACTCCTGACTGGCGCCAAACCGATTTTCCATCCTTAAATAGGATTAAGGTGGGTATGGAACGGATTTGGAATTTATCTGCTAAGGTACGATTCTTGTCGACATCAATTTTAATGATTTTGGCAGAATCTCCTATTTTAGACTTCAATTGCTCTAAAATAGGCTTTAATTGCTTGCAGGGGCCACACCATTCAGCTGAAAAATCAACTAAAACGGGTTCTGGCGATTTCAATAGGTCGGCGAATTTGCTCATAAGTATTCAGTTGTCAGTGGCCAGTGTGTAGTCCGGAGGAAACATTCACCATCCACCATTTACCATTCAAAATAACTCCTCTCTCTACTCTATAATCTCTTATCTCAAGCTGCTCCACGCCCCTCCATTGTACACCTGCGTAAATCCGGCAGCTTGCAACTGGCGGCGAGCCATTCCACTGCGGCTTCCTGAGCGGCAACAAGTAATGATAACCTGATCTTTCTTTAATTTATTCATATTAGAACCTAAAGTTTGCAAAGGTAAATTGATGGCACCTTTGATGTGCCCATCTCTAAATTCAGCAGGAGTACGAACGTCTACAAGTGTTGCGCCGTCTGCTAAAAGTGCTTTGAAGTCTACTTTAGGGCCAAAGCCAAATAAATTCTTTAGTAATGCTAACATAATTTCTGTGTTTATAAAGGCAAATATAGTTCACTGGATTAAGCATAATCGTGACATTTGTCCGCTATCTATTTTTGACCTATAAATTGTAATACCTCTGCTAAACCTTGATGTAGTGGGCCTTCGTCTAAGGTGCGTTGTTTCTCCTCGTTTAGAAGAATCTTAAGGCTATGGAATTCGGTAGCAATGGTTTCAGAAGAAAATAGCCATTCCAAATTTTTAGGCCCACCAGAACTTAATCCGAGTTGACGCTGATTGAAACCCTCTAATAAAATCAGGCCGCCTGGTTTTAACCATGATATACATAGCTTATAGAAGGCTAATCTTGTCTCTAAAGGCAGATGAAAATAGGTTAAGGCAATCACGTCAAATGATTCCAAAGGGAATTTTACCAGCGTTGCGTCTGCCACTTTATAGTGAATTCGTGTTTTTTCAGCTGAGGCTAATTTTTCCGCCTTTGCTTTTCCTTTTTCACTTAGGTCAAAAGCGTGGACTTCCCAGCCTTTTTTGGCAGCAAAAACGGCATCTCGTCCCTCTCCAGCACCTGGAAATAAAATGCGGCCCGCAGGTAGGGGTGTGATTTGCTGTTTCATAAAATCATTTGGATTTATTCCATATTGGTATTCTTCCGCTTGATAACGCTCATTCCACATTGCTTTCATTTGTAAAATTTGTAGTTTAGTAAAAAATTATAACTATGAAAAAAATCCTATTGTTAACCTTATTTGTGGCTTTGTTTTCCTTTGCGGCAAATGCTCAATCACACAAAGTAGTTCTTCAATTAAATTCATCTGACACGTTAGTTTGGCACGGAGCATTGAAGAATATCTCTAATCTTCAAACTGCATTAGGGCCTAATACGCAAATCGAACTTGTGGCTCACGGTTCTGGTATAAGTATTTTAATCGATGGTAAAACAACTCAGAAAGCTAAAATCGCAGAATTAGCTGCAACAGGAGTTTTGTTCAAAGCGTGTGAAAATACCATTCGCGAGCGTAAAATTGATCGCACAACCATTTTAATGCAAGCCGGAACGGTCCCTTCTGGGGTAGCTGAGGTTGTCCTCAAGCAAGAAGCCGGTTGGGCTTATTTAAAATACTAGGGTAAATTAGATCGATTAAATGATAAAGCTTGTGACTTAAATCACAGGCTTTATTTATTCCAGGGTAAAAATTTAGGAGTTTGTTTATCCAAAAGCTGAGGCTCTTGTGTATTTAAGCATTCTCCATTTAATACGCTTTCGTAAGCTTTTAGGTATTTTTTAGCCATACTTAACGCATCAAATACATCTCGTGCATAGGAATGGCAATCTTGTTTGTTATAGTCTGATGCGTGTGAAATAGCCTCAGTCATTTCCTCTTGTTGGTCACTTAAAAATCCGAATTCAGGTGTAATTAATTCAGGTAAAGAGCCATAGGGAGTAGCAAATACTGGACAGCCAAAATAAAGGCTTTCGGTAATAGCTAGTCCAAAGGGTTCATGCCACCGAACGGGAAATACCAAACCTTTAGATAAGGAAAGCAATTCGAGCTTTTGTTGTCCTCCCACAATTCCATAAAACTGAATACGAGAGCTCCAAGTCATCCGGAAACCCATTTTTAGATTTAATCTTGTGCCACCTAGTACGGCAAGCCGTTCATGGGGGCTTTGTAATATAGTATCGATAGCCCCTTGTACATTTTTAACGCGCCATGCTGCTTTACCTAAAAAGTGAAAATGTGTCCTCTTTTGAGCTAAATTAGGTTTTCCATAATCACTCCAATCCAATCCATTGTGAACAAATGAGTTAGAACCATAGCGCAGCGCATGATTTTGCGATACAAAAATGCTATTAACATTGAGTTTGATATCACTACCAAAATTACCGTGAATGGTGACAACGTATGGCTTTTTTATCTGCTCATTGGGTGCATGATTAAAATGAACCACATCTACCGATTCCGGAATTTGTTCATTAAATGATAAATGGGGATTCCATGTTAACACACTTGCAAATGGACAAGTCGAACCTTGAGGTACTAAAAAGGTAATTTGGTGGCCTAATTCCTTTAAAGATTTTGCTAAGCCCCATATTACGCGTTCAGTTCCTCCATAACCAGCTACGGGTATTTTCTGATCATGAACGATTAAAATGTGCATTCTGCTCTGAATTAAAGTCCCTAATTTACATAATTTTCCTACACATTACCTGATAGAGTTTGATTCTACTAAAGTCTAACATGTACAATAGCACGTATTTTAACTGTTTCTAGAAATATGAAACCTGAGTATTATCACTATTTGAATTTAGTGAGTTTTATCATATTGGGATTATTCAATTAGCATCACCTTTGGCAAAAAATATACTAATATGAAACTATTTAGAATTGAATTATGGGCATTCGTGCTTGTCTTAGGATTAACTAGTTGTTCAAAAAACGATGATCCCATTAACGCTCAAGTAAATATGACAGCGAGTTTAGCGGCCATGCAGCAAACCGTATCAAATTTGCCCACGGAACCTTTAGACGATGCTGAAAAAGCTCGCATTCTTTTTATTCGAGAAGAAGAAAAATAAGCCTATGATGTATATCAAACGATGTTTGATATTTATGGCGTAAATGTGTTTCAAAATATCCCCAATAGTGAGTTGAGTCACATGGAGGCGATGTTATTGATTATTAGAAAGTATAATTTAGTTGATCCTATGGAAACAAATGCGAGAGGAGTATATGCTAACCCTGTTTTGCAAGCACTTTATACACAATTAGTTAGCCAAGGGCGAGTTAGTTTATTAGCCGCTTATCAAGTAGGTGCTACGATTGAAGATTTAGATATAAGTGATTTGAATAGTTCATTAGCAGTGACGAATAATCAGGATGTTCGATTAGTTTATGATTTCTTAAACAAGGGTAGCAGAAATCATATGCGCTCTTTTTATAAGAACATTAAAAACTGGAATGGTACGTATACCCCAGTCTACATTACACAAGCGGAATTTGATGCGATAGTCAATTCAGCGATGGAGAGATTTTAGTGGAAAAATCAAATATTTTAGGGTCAGAGTGATAAATGTCACGTTGAGATGTTGATTAAAGGCTAAATTCGTAGATATAATTTTATTTATGGCTACATCAAATTCTTCGACACCGGGAACTAATTTCCTTTCCATTTTTCTCTATTCCCTATTAGTGGCTTTAGTGGGGCTTTTTTTCTTCTTGGTCTTTCATTCGTACGACTATGAGAAAGGAGCTTCTACTGACTCCACTCAGGTATATGTTGAGCCAGACTCTAATTTCAACCATGTGTGGACGGCGCCATCTGATTGGCGCATGATGTATTTAGCGCCAGAAGAAAAGGAATTGGTTGTTTATGGTCGCGAATTAATTGCGCATACCTCTGAATATTTAGGTCCCCAAGGCTCAGTAAAGTCGATTTCTAACGGGATGAATTGCCAAAACTGCCACCTAAATGCCGGGACACAGCCTTGGGGAAATAATTACTTTGCGGTTCAATCCACTTATCCTAAGTTTAGAGCTCGTTCTGGGGCTATTGAGGATCAAGTCAAGCGAGTAAATGATTGTTTTCAACGAAGTTTGAATGGACAAGCGTTGCCGGCGGAAAGTAAGGAGATGCGTGCGATTTTGGCCTATATTAAATGGTTAGGTACCGATGTTAAGAAAGGCAAGTCACCTAAAGGATCAGGGATTTTTAAATTAAAAGGCTTAAAGCGCGCGATTGATCCCGCCAAGGGTGCTGAAGTGTACGCTTCAAAATGCCAGTCTTGTCATCAGGCAGATGGCGGTGGCGTGCTGGCTGAAAATGGGAAGTCGTATACTTATCCTCCGCTTTGGGGACCTCATAGTTACAATCATGGGGCTGGACTTTACCGTATGTCTAATTTCGCAGGATATGTAAAATACAATATGCCTTTAGGAGCGAATTACGAGAAACCTCAATTATCCGATGAGGAAGCTTGGGATTTAGCAGCTTATGTGAATTCTATGCCGCGTCCTGGTAAAGATTTAAGTAAGGATTGGCCGGATATCTCAGGCAAGCCTTTTGACCATCCTTTTGGCCCTTATGCTGATCCATTTACAGAAGAACAACATAAATACGGTCCTTACAAGCCTATAAAAGAATGGATTGCGAAACACAAGAAGTCTAAAAAATAAACCGAATGAACTCTAGAAGAAAATTTTTACAAGGCGGAATACTGACGAGTGTGGCTGCGTTAACGCCTGTAGGCTTACAAGCTAAAAATGCAGAGAATACTACTTCATCAACAAAATCAATCGCTGGATCTGGTCAAATAACGATTCTCCAAACCACGGATGTGCACTGTCAATTGCATGCGCATGATGAATTATTTTGGGAAAATAATGAGTTGACCTTTCGCAAAGCTGGAGGATATCCTCATATGGCCACTGCATTAAAGAAATTAAAAGAGAAAAATCCTCAGAATACGATCACTTTAGATACGGGTGATATGTTTCAAGGGAGTATGCTTTCGGTGAAAACAACAGGGCAGGCATTCGTTCCTTTATTGAATGCGATGGATTATGACCTATATCTACCAGGAAACTGGGAGGTAGTTTATTATAAAAAGAACATGCAGAAATTATTGGGTGGTTTATTTGCTCCCAAAATCTGTGCTAATATGTACCATGATTTAGGTGATGGAAAGAAAGGTGAACTCATCTTCCAACCTTACCAAATTATGCATCGTATGGGGATTAAAATAGGTTTCTTGGGCTATACAGACCCTTTAGTTCCTTTACGTCAATCTCCTTTGTATTCAAAGGGTATTGTCTACACGAAACCAGAAGATAATCTGAAGGAATACGTGACGCTATTGCGCGAGCAAGAGCAATGTGACTTTGTGATTATCTTATCTCACTTAGGTTTATCTCAGCAAATAGCATTGGGTAATAATCCTGATTGCCAAGGAGTAGACTATATTTTTGGGGCAGATACGCATGAAAGGGTTCGTAAACCAATTCAAGCAGAATACACGAAGATTGTAGAGCCAGGTGCCTTCGGTTCGTTTATTGGTAAATTAGACATCCAGGTGAAAGACGGAAAAGTCGTGGGTTCTACCTATGAATTAGTGGAAGTCGATCCCATCAAATACCCAGCTGATCCAGCGATTAAAACCTTAGTTCAAGACTTAGAGAAGCCCTTTAAAGAAGAAATCAATAAAGTCTTAGGATATAGCACCGTGCCTCTTTACCGCAACTTTGTGGTAGAGAATACCATCGATACGATGATCGTAGATGCGTTAAAATGGCAGGTGAATGCGGATGTCGTATTATCAAATGGATTCCGTTTTTGTCCACCACGCGTACCAGGTAAAGATGGTAAAGTAGCGATTACGGAGGGGTATTTATATGATATGTTACCGGTAGACAGCACCATTCGTACGGCGAAAGCATCAGGCCAACAGATTTTAGATTGGTTAGAAAAAGAGATGCAGAATGTTTTCGCACAAGATGCTTCTAAGCGCTTTGGCGGTTGGCTTATTCGTTTCAAAGGGATGCAAGTAGAATTCAAAGCATTTGATCGGGTAGGCGAACGCGTTAAAAAGGTAACTATTGCGGGAGCTGAATTAGATAAAAACCGCCTGTATACCATGTGTGCTTGTGAGCGTGATGGTGATCCAGAGGATATGTTGTGTCGTATGAAGGGTGTAAAAGAGGCAACAAATACAGCCTATACTTTGCACTCCATGATGAAGGAGTATTTAACTAAATTCTCTCCAGTTACCCCTGTTTTGCGCCACGATGCAAAGATATTAGACGGGCCACAAGATTTGTTGAGTCAGGTGACTGGGGTGGATTATACGTTTAGATAGGAGAGTAGAGATAAGAGAGTATAGAGTAGAGATTATAGATAAGAGATTATAGAGTATAGAGTAGAGAGTTTGGATAGGGTGTTGATTAGGTTCGGCATCCTATTTTTGTGCTTAAGAGATAAAAAAAAGCTAGCATGCAGTTTGCGCTGATGCTAGCTTTAGAATTTGAGTGAAATATCTCTACTCTCTACTCTATAATCTCTACTCTCTTATCTCCTAATGCGGCAATTGATCTCTAAACTTACCATACACCCAAGTGCCGGCAGTTGCGCTTAGGACAACAACTAATATGACAAATGCACCTGTTCCCACTTGAGCAAAAAGAGGACCTGGGCAAGCGCCGGTTAATGCCCATCCAAGGCCAAAGATTAAGCCGCCAATGATTTGGCCCTTATTAAACTTCTTATCTGTGAACGTAATCTCCTCACCGTGGATACTTTTAACCTTGAATTTCTTGATTAAAAATACGGAGATGGCTCCTACCACCACAGCTGTGCCAATTACACCATACATGTGAAAGCTTTGTAAGCGGAACATTTCTTGAATACGAAACCAAGAGATAATCTCAGCTTTGATAAATACAATGCCAAAAATTATTCCTACGGCCGCGTATTTGAAATTATACCACCAAGGGTGAACCAATTCAGATTCGTTGACACACATCGTGTCTAACGAACGTACTTCGAAATCAACTGGATTTGCGTGTTCTGTTGTCTTATTTTCCATGGTTTTTATAGGTGTAAGATGAAGGGTAAAATGAAATTAGCCATAACGAAACCACCTATCATAAAACAGATAGTAGCTACTAATGATGGCCATTGAAGATCCGAAAGACCCATGATTGCATGTCCAGAAGTACATCCGCCCGCGTAACGTGCCCCGAATCCAACTAGAAAGCCACCACCCACCATCATGACTAGTCCACGAACCGTAAATAAGCTTTCAAAAGAAAACAACTGAGCAGGAACCATGCCTGAGAAGTCGTTGATGCCATAGGTCGCTAATTCTTTGGCCAAATCTGGGTGAACAATAACGGCTTCATCGGATCCTAAGTAAAGCGTTGAAATAATTCCACCTACTAAGATGCCTCCTACAAAGAAGAAATTCCAAGATTCTTTTTTCCAGTCATAACTAAAAAAGGGAATGTTACTAGGCAAACATGCCGCGCAGGCATGGCGTAAATTCGCTGATATACCAAAATGTTTGTTCCCTAAAATCAATAGGGCAGGGACAATAAGTCCGATGATAATTCCTGCCGTATACCAAGGCCAGGGTTGGGTAATTGTTTCCATTTTAAAAGGTATTTAATTGTTAGTAATCAGTAATAAATAAGAGTATAGATAGGAGAGCATAGAGTAGAGAGTGAACTAGTTAAATCTCTACTCTATACTCTTTAATCTCCTCTCTTTAATGCTCTAAATCCAGCGATCGTTCCCGTCACAAAATAAGCCAAAACCGCAAAATAGATTATACTATTCAGCGGTTTACTCGTTATAGGACAAGTGCCCGTAACACAACCAATCTCTTTCCAGTAGAAGTATCCGGCAATTCCGCCTAATAGTCCACCTAAGATCTGCCAACGCTTATTTTGAAAGAACTTCTTCATATTCTACTTCATCACTAGAAGTGTTTTTATTGCGAGAGGTTGGTACGCCACAACCTTGTGCGCCACAGCCTAGATTGAATAAGGCCATGCCTATAAGGACGGTTCCCATGATCCCGATCAGTACATCTGATGCACGAATAGCTTCAACAAGCGCATATCCGCCTATAACTAGGCGGATAATGCGCATGAAACCCCAATTTTGTGTTAGGCTAGCTAGCATATTAGTTTTGGTAAATTAACATATCCTGTAATCCTCCGCCATTATACACTTTAGAAAGACCAGCTTGCTTTAACAAGTTCATAGCCATTCCGGAACGATTACCACTTCTGCAGTATACGACAATTGGGCCGTCCATTGCTTTAAATTCATCTAATCGTAAGGGAATAATTCCCAAAGGAATATTGATCGCACCAGCGAAATGACCGCCTGCAAATTCACCTGTTTCTCTGACATCAACAACCGTAGTTGCTGGGTTAGTTAATAACTCTTCCATGATTACAAAAGGGTAGAAGGACACACATAATCAGATACTTGGAACTTGCCTGACTCCTTGATCGCTTTAAAGCCACCATTGATGTCAATCAAGTTATCGTACCCACGAGCTCTTAAAGTCGAGTTGAAAATCATCGACCGGTAACCTCCTGCACAGTGTACAAAATAGGTTTTGTTTTTATCGATTTTCAACATGCTGTCATTGATGAAATCCAAAGGAGCATTTTCTACATCAATCACGTGCTCAGATAAATATTCTGAATTCTTACGAACGTCGATGATTTCACCTTCGCCTGCTTGAACACGTTTGAATGCTTCGGCTGGTTCGATAGATTCGATTTGGTCAAACTCCTTACCTGCTGATTTCCAAGACGCAAATCCACCTTTTAGGTAGCCAATCGTAAAGTCATATCCTACCCGAGCTAAACGAGTAATTACTTCTTCTTCGCGGCCTTCGTCAGTCACTAACAAAATCTCTTGTTTGATATCAGGAATCATTGCACCTACCCAAGGAGCAAAAGATCCATCGATACCGATGTTAATCGAGTTAGGCACGAATCCTGCTGCGAAAGTTTGAGGATCACGCGTATCTAAGATTAACGCGCTTGTTTCGTTAGCTGCTGCTTCAAATCCTTCTGGGCTTAAAGCATGTTGACCGCGCTCTAATACTTTGTCAATTGAATCATATCCTTGAATATTCATCAAAACGTTCAAAGGGAAATAAGCTGGAGGTGCAACTAAACCTGTCAAAACTTCTTTTTTGAATGCTTCTCTTGTTAAAGCTGGATTCAATGCATAGTTGGTTTTCTTTTGATTGCCTAACGTATCCGTTGTCTCTTTGCTCATGTTTTTACCGCAAGCAGAACCTGCACCGTGTGCAGGATATACAATGATATCGTCAGCTAAAGGCATGATTTTGTTACGTAATGAATCGAATAAATGACCCGCTAAGATATCTTCTGTTAAGTCAGCCTTTACTTTTTGTGCCAAATCTGGACGACCCACATCACCGATGAATAAAGTGTCACCAGAGAATAAGCTAGTTTCTTTGCCATTTTCGTCGATCAAAAGGAAACAAGTCGACTCCATTGTGTGACCAGGTGTGTGAATAACACGGATGGTCGCATTTCCTAATGGGAATTCTTGCCCATCCGTTGCAGAAATACATTCGAATTGACAAGCTGCATTTGGTCCGTAAACAATAGGAGCACCTGTTTTTGCAGATAAATCAATGTGGCCAGAAACGAAGTCAGCATGGAAGTGAGTTTCGAATACATACTTGATTTTGGCACCATTACGCTCCGCTTTCTCGATATACGGTTGTACTTCGCGAAGTGGATCGATGATCGCTGCTTCTCCGTTGTTCTCAATGT